>JAJZPX010000266.1 GCA_021811025.1 Actinomycetes bacterium | reverse complement strand
GGCGGTCGCGAGCGCCAGCGAGACGAGGTCGGCACTCGGGAAGGTCAGCGGACGCAGCCCGAGAACCGCCGCGAGGGTGGGCGAGAGAACGAGCACGGGCACGGTGAGCGCGAGGCACACCCAGAAGCGGCGGCGGAAGTCGGCGACCGAGTGCCCTGCGTGGCGGCCTTCGCCGCGCCCGGCGCGATGCCCAGCCGCGTGCCCCCCGTGCGCCTCGTGTCCCTCGTCCATCCGGCACTCCTCTCGATACTCGCGTTCCTTCCACCACCCGGCCTCTCGGCTGCGCGAGAAGGGGCTGGCAGTGGGTAAAGAAGCTTCCTGGTTCTCGTTTCTCGAAAAGGAGGAGAGGCTGTGAGAGGAACAGCAGTCGCGGCGCTCGCGCTCGGACTGGCCGTGGCCGTGGTGCTCGCGGGCGCGGTGGCTTGCGCGCCGACGACCACGACCACGACGCCGCCTACCACGACGACCACCCCCACCGTGCCTCTGAGCGGCGTCTTCGGGATCATCAGCGATTGGTCGGAGTCCACGCACGCCGTCCCCGTCACTTTCGCGGCCGAGGAGGCGACCTGCGCGGGATGCCACGACGGCCGAGGATTCGCGCTGGGCGTGTCCGACCCGAAGTCGTTCGTAGCCTCGGAGCCGTTCGGCCCCTACGTGGTCGCGACCGACTGCCGCGCGTGCCACACGGGCAGGGGCGCCGACCTGCTGGAGTCGGGAACGGTGACGACCCCGACGGAGCCTACCCCTATCAAGGCGGGCGCAGGCGCGGTCTGCATCGGCTGCCACCGCGAGCGCTCGAAGCCGACCAGCAGCGCGGGCCCGGTGCCCGGAGCGCCGCACCCGTCGATCCAGGCCGCCGTGTACCTCGCGTACGGGGGCATCCGGCAGCCGGGGGTGACGTACGGCAGCACGGTGAAGCACACGCAGGTGACGGACATGTGCGTCGGCTGCCACATGAGCGACAACTCGAAAGGGGTGCCCACGCACACGTTCCTGCCGCCGAAGAACCCCAAGGCGATCTGCGGAGAGTGCCATGAGGGCATCACGACGTACGACCTGGCGGTCGCGGCGGACTACGACGGCAACGGGAAGGTCCAGGGCATCCAGGACGAGGTGACCGGGCTGCTGAGCAAGCTGAGCACCGCCACGGCGAAGGCGATGGGCGCGAACACGCTGACGCAGGCGAAAGGGAACATCGTCTTCAAGAGCGGCACCACGACCATCACGGCTCCCGTGCCCGACAAGGTCTACCAGGCCGCCTACAACTGGGCGCTGATCACCAACGACAAGAGCCTCGGCGTGCACAACCCGCAGTACACCGTCTCGCTGCTGCAGGAGTCGTACATAGTGCTGACGGGCGCCCCGATCCCCAACTCCAAGCCGTTCCCCGGCAGCAAGCTTTCCACCGGCACGGCCGGCGGGACCACGCGAACGCCGAGCGCGACCGGGACGACCGGCACGCCGTGACGTGAATCGGCGGGCGGCGGGCTTCCCGCCGCCCGCCGCGAGCGCGAAGGAGACCCGAGCAGCCGATGGAGAGACGCGGGCTCGACCGGCGCCGCCCCGCCTTCTGGATCTGGGCCGCCGTCGCGGCGCTGGCCGTCGCCGGCGGGATCGTGCTGGGGCTGTACTTCACCGGGGAGCCCTCGTTCTGCTCGTCGTGCCATGAGATGCGGCCGGAGGTGAACGGATGGCGCGCCGGGTCGCACAGCGAGGTATCGTGCTTCGCGTGCCACTCCAACCCGGGGCTCCTCGGCTATTTCAAGGCACACGTCGTGGACGGGCTGCGCGACGTGTGGGTGCACTTCACTCAGCACCCGCAGAAGATCGTGCCGACCGGGGAGATAGTGCCCCCGTCGCGCTGCGAGGCCTGCCACAGCCTTCACCCCAAGGGCAAGGCGCCCCCGTTCCCGACCGCTCCGGAGTTCCCGGACCACCCCGACATGAAGTCCGACTGCGCGGAGTGCCACCGGGACCAGATACACGGGCCGCCGCCGTGACCGACGGCGAAGGGCGGCCCCGGGGCCGCCCTTCGCTTCGTCGTGCCGGCTACGCCGCCTTCGTCAAGCTCGGCCTGAAGCGGCGCAGCAGCAGCGAGTTCGTCACGACGGAGACCGAGCTGAACGCCATCGCGGCGCCCGCGAGCCACGGGAACGGCGAGAGGAGCCCGACCGCGGCCACGGGGATGAGCACCGTGTTGTAGCCCAGCGCCCAGACGAAGTTCTGCCGTATCTTGCCCATCGTGGCGCGCGACAGCTCGATGGCCGTCACCACGTCGCGCAAGTCGTTCTTGATGAGCACGATGCCGCCGGTCTCCATCGCGACGTCCGCGCCGGCGCCCATGGCGACGCCGATATCGGCCTGCGCGAGCGCGGGGGTGTCGTTGATGCCGTCGCCGACCATCGCGACGGTCCTGCCGGCCTCCTGCAGCCTGGCGACCTCGGCCGCCTTGTGCTCGGGCAGAACCTCCGCCAGCACGTGGTCGGGGGCGATGCCGGCCTGCGCGGCGATGGCCTCGGCCGTCCGGCGGTTGTCGCCGGTGATCATGTAGACGTCGACGCCCATGCCGCGCAGCTTGTCGACCGCGTCCGCCGAAGCGGGCTTGAGCGTGTCGGCCACGGCGATGAGCCCGGCCACCTTCATGCCATTGACGCCGACGAGCATGACCGTCTTGCCCTGAGCTTCCAGCGCGCCGACGCGCTCCTCGTGCTTCGCCGTGTCGATGCTCTCGCGCGCCATCAGCGCCCGGTTGCCGAGCGCGACGCGCATGCCCATCGTCGTGCCCTCGACGCCGTGACCGGGCACGGCCGCGAAGCCCTCCACGGCCGGCAGCTCGAGGCCCTGCTCCTTCGCTCGGGCGGCGATCGCCTCGGCGAGCGGATGCTCGCTGCCGCGCTCGAGAGCGGCGGCCATCGCGAGCACGCGCATCGGGTCATGCCCATCGAGCAGCTCGACGTCGGTGACTACCGGCTTGCCGTGCGTGAGCGTGCCGGTCTTGTCGAAGACGATGGCGTCGAGCGCGTGCGCGGTCTCCAGCGCGTCCCCGCTCTTGATGAGGATCCCGTTCTCGGCGCCCTTGCCGGTGCCGACCATGATCGACGTCGGCGTCGCGAGGCCGAGCGCGCACGGGCACGCGATGACGACGACCGCGGTCGCCGCGAGCAGCGAGGCGATGAACCACCCGTTCGTCGCCGCAAGCGCGAGGATCGGCTCGAACAGCACGAACGCGTGCGCGGCGTCGGGCGCCGCGCCGAAGATCGCGGGACCGGCGAAGTACCAGAACAGAAACGTCAGCACGGACGCCGCGATCACGAACGGCACGAACACGGCCGAGATTCGGTCGGCGAAGCGCTGCACGGGCGCCTTGGAGCCCTGCGCCTCCTCGACCAGCCGCACGATCTGCGCCAGTGCCGTGTCGGCGCCGACCTTCGTCGCACG
>JAJZPX010000005.1 GCA_021811025.1 Actinomycetes bacterium | reverse complement strand
CGCGGCAATGCGCGAGGCGTAGCGGGATGCCGGCCATGTGGCAGAGCAGCGCGGACGGCAACGGGTTCTGGCTGTACACGGTGAAGATGACGGCCGCGTCGAACCGCCGTTCCTTGAGCGCGGCGACTATCGCGCGCTCCTCGCCGGGGCCGTCCCGCCGCGGGGTGTGCTTCATCCACACGGGGTCGTGCACCAGCGCCTCGTCCACCTCGGGTACGAGGTGCGCGATGTCCGCACCTGGCGTCGACGTGAGCAGGGTGACGCGCCGCCCCTCCACCGAGTGCTTGAGCGCGCGGATCGCGGGCGTCGTCATGAGCACGTCGCCGATCGTGTCGAGGCGGACCGCGAGGATCCGCTTCGCCTCAGCCCACGCGTCCGGTCCCACTGCCCGCCTCCGTCCTCAGCTCCGCGCGCGCGGAGCCCGTCCGTCCCTCCCGGATCCGCTCGATGATCCCGCTCGTCGACCTGTCCTCGGCCAGCGGGAGGATCTCGATCGCGCCTCCGAGCTCCCGCACGAGCGGCGCCTCGGGCAGCGACTCGAGCGTGTAGTCGCCGCCCTTCGCGAAGACGTCGGGCCGGATCGCCGCGATGAGGTCGTCGGGCCTGTCGCCGCCGAAGCCGGCGACGAGATCGACGCACGAGAGGGCCGAGAGCACCTGCAGCCGGTCCTCGAGCGCGTTCACCGGCCGGCCCTCGCCCTTGAGCCGGCGCACGCTCTCGTCCGAGTTCACGCCGACGAAGAGCACGTCGCCCAGCTCCTTCGCCCGGTTGAGGTACGACACGTGGCCGCGGTGCAGGATGTCGAAGCAGCCGTTGGTGAAGACGATGCGCTTGCCCTGCTCGCGGCAGCGGCGCGCGGCTCCGGCGATGCGGCCGAGGTCCGTCATGCGCTTGTCGAGCCGCCCGAACGCGTCCTTCAGCTCCTGGCGGGAGCACGCCGACGTGCCCTCCTTCGTCACGACGACCGCCGCGGCGGACGAGGCGAGTTCGGCGGCCTCCGGCGTCGTCCCGCCGGCCGCGAGCGATAGCGCGAGCGCGGCGAGGAACGTGTCGCCCGCGCCTGCCGCGCGCGAGTCCGGGTGCGGCTGCGCGTACGTGCGGTAGGGCGGGCAACCCTGCTCGAACACGAGCGCGCCCTGCGTGTCGAGCGTGACGGCGGCTATCCTCGCGCCGGTGAGGTCGAGGAGGCGCTGCCCCTCGGCCGTCATCTGGGCGACGCGCAGCGCGGGCTCGTCCAGACGGTACGCGTCGAGCAGCTGGACCGCCTCGGTGTAGTTCGGCTTCACCGCGGTGACGTCGAGGCTGCGGTACGCGGTCAACCGCTTGCTGTCGGCGACGAGCACCCGCGGCCTGCGCCGCTGCAGGGCGCCGAGCGTGCGGAGGACGCCGGCGTTCAAGGTGCCGTAGCCGTAGTCGGAGCAGATCGCGGCGTCGCAGGAGTCCCACACCCTCGCGAGCGATCGCACGAGGCCGGCCTCGGCGGGGCCGTCCACCGGCTCGATCGAGCCTTCGTCGAAGCGCACCAGCATCTGCCCCGCGGCCTTCACGCGCCGCTTGGCGAGCGTTTGCCGTCGCCCGTCCACGACGGTCGCCGACGCATCGACGCCGCCGTCGCGCAGCACCTCGCGCAGGGCCACGCCGTCCTCGTCGTCGCCGACGACGGACAGCAGCGTCACGCGCGCTCCCAGCGCGGCGGCGTTGACCGCCGTGTTGCCCGCGCCGCCCGGAGCGAAGGCGCGCTTCTGCACGGTCACGACGGGCACCGGCGCCTCCCTGCAGAGGTGCTCCGTGCTGCCGTCCATGTAGCCGTCGAGCATCACGTCGCCGACGACCAGCAGGTGCAAGCCCGCGAACGAGTCGATCAGGCGCTCGAGGCCGCTATCCATAGGCGTCTCCCTTGCGGCAGCGCGGCTCCCCGGCCGTGTCGTCGACTATCCACTGCGCGGCGTCGGCGAGGTCGGACGCAACGTGGTCGGGCACGCGCCACGGCGCCATCAGCCACTCCGTCTCGCCGCCGTTGTCGACGAGCACCGTGTGGCAGCCTGCGCGCCTGCCCGCCTCGACGTCGTCGAGGATGTCGCCGATCGCCCACGACCTCGAGAGGTCGAGGTCGTGCTCCGCCGCCGCTCTCAGCAGCATCCCCGGCTCGGGCTTCCGGCAGGTGCACGGCATCGCGTAGCGCGGGCGCACGCCGTCCGGATGGTGCGGGCACCAGTAGAAGCCCTCTATCGCGATTCCCTCGGCGGTGAGCACCTCGCGCAGATGGCGCTCGACCGCGGGCAGGGCGTCCTCGCCGAAGCGGCCGCGCGCCACCCCGGACTGGTTGCTCACGACGAACAGCCGGAAGCCGGCCGCCGCGAGCGCGCGAAGCCCCTCGGCCGCGTCGGGCGCCAGCGCGATGCGCTCCGGGTCGACGTTGAACGGCACGTCGACCACGAGCGTCCCGTCCTTGTCGATGAAGGCCGCCTTCGTCATCTCGCTCCTCTTACGGCCAGGACGTCTCGCGCATCGGGACGACCATGACCTCGGGGATCACGGTCTCGGCCGGCAACGACAGCACGAACCGCACGACCTCCGCGACGTTCGCGGGATCCTGCAGCGTCGTCTGGTCGATCTCGGGGAAGCGGTCGGTGAGGAACGGTGTGCGCATGCCGCCTGCCACCACCGCGGTCACCTTCACCCCCACCTGGCGGGCCTCCACGTGCAGCGCGTGCGTGAAGCCGAGCAGTCCCCACTTGCTCGCGTGGTAGACCGCCGCGTTCGGCCAGGTGCGCTTCGCCGCGGTCGAGCAGATGTTCACGATCTGGCCGGAGCCCGCCTCGCGCATCTTCCTCAGCGCGGCGCGCGAGAGCACGAACGGCGCGCGCAGGTTGGTCCCCATAACGCGGTCCCACTCGTCGATGTCGAGCTCGGCGATCGGCTTCGTGACGTCCACGCCCGCGTTGTTCACGAGGATGTCGAGCCCGCCGTACGTGTCCGCCACCCGATCCAGCCCGGCCGCCGCCTCGCCGGCGTCGCTGATGTCGAGCCCCATCTCGACGATCTGTCCGCCGCCCTCGAACGTCCGTCCGCCCTTGATCTCGCGGCTCACCTCGTAGGCGCGATCCGCGGCGACCACGGTGCTGCCCGCGGCGGCCAGCGACGCGCAGATCTCGGCCCCCAGCCCCCGGGCCCCGCCGGTCACCACCGCGATCTTGCCCGTCAGCTCGGTGCGCGACATCGTCGCCGCGAGCCCCCTCGTCTCCTCCATCACAAGCCCCCTCTCGCCCGGCGCCGAGCGCCCGTCCCTACACCGTGATCTTCCGTGGCAGCGCGTCCGTCTCGTTCGTCGTCGGATCCGCCGCCGGCTGCCGCGTCTGTCCCGCCGCGCGGCCGCGCTCCGCGAGCACCTCGTCGTAGATCGCCGTGAGCTTTCCGGCCACGCCCGACCAAGTGAAGAGCGCGTGCGCGCGACGCAGGCCCTGCCGGCCGAAGAGATCGCGCAGCGGCTCGTCCGAGAACAGGCGGGCGAGCGCGTCGGCGAGCGCGTCGGCGTCGCGCGGCGGCACCAGGTAGCCGGTCTCGCCGTCGGCCACCGAGTACTTCACCCCCCCCGCCGCCGATCCGACCACCGGCGTCCCGCACGCCATCGCCTCGACCGGCGTGATGCCGAACGGCTCGTACCACGGCATCGTCACGAACACGTCCGCCGCGCTGTAGTAGTCGCGCAGCTCGTGCCTCCCGCGACTCCCCGTGAACGTCACGCGTTGAGAGACGCCCTCGTCCCGGGCCACCTCCGCGAGCCGTCCGATCTCCGGCGTCGCGACGGGGTCCGGAGCGTCCGTCTCGCCGCCGACGATCAGCAGGCGCGCCGCGATCCCGTGCTCGCGCGTCAGACGGCCGAACCCGCGGATCACGTCCTCGACGCCCTTCCGCGGCACCATTCGGCCGAGTTGGAGCACGACGCGATCGTCGAGCGGGATGCCGAGCCGCCGGCGCGCGACGACCTTCGGCACGGGCCACAGCTCGCCGGGGTCGAACCCGCAAGGCACGACGCGCACCTTGTGCGGCTCCGCGTGGTACAGGCGCACGAGGTCGTCCTCGTCCTGCGGGCACTCGGCGACGATCCTGTCCGCCTCGGCGGCGATGCGGTCCTCGATCTCGAAGCGCTCGTCCGGGAACGCGTCCGCCGTGCCCTGGTAGGCGCGCCGCACGCGCCCGAGGGCGTGGAACGTGATCACGAACGGCGTGCCGAACGCACGCTTCACCTCGGCCGAGACGAGCCCGCTCATGAAGAAGTTGGCGTGCAGGAGGTCGTATCCCCGCCCTTCGCGGCGGCAGAAGTCCAGCACCCCGTCCGCGAACGCCGGCATGAACGGCAGCAGGCGCTCTTTCGGCAGGCGCTCGGGCGGGCCCGCCGCGACGTGGACGACGCGCGCGCCGCCCAGGATCGGGACCACCTCGGGCAGGCGCTCGTCGTCGCGTCGGGTGAGCACGTCTACCTGCCACCCGCGCATCGCGAGATGCCGCGCGACCTGGCCGACGTACACGTTCTGCCCGCCGGAGTCCACCCCGCCGAGCGAGGCGAGCGGCGACGCGTGCTCGCTCACGAGCGCGATCCGTCCGAGCGTGGCGGCAGGTTGCCTCATGCCGGCACCACCACCCGTCCCGTCCTCCCGGCCACCCCCGTCAGCACGGCCTCCCAGTCGTGAACGAAGCGGTCGATCCGGAACCGCTCGAGCGCCGTGTCGCGCGCGGCCCGGCCCAGCCGGACCGCCTCGGCGCGATCGTCGATGAGAAACCGCATCCGGTCGACGAGGCGCGCGAGGTCCGTGTCCGCGTATCCGTTCACCCCGTCGCGCACGACCGTCGCGTACTCGCACGTGCCGACGACGACCGGCGGCATGCCGATCATCATGGCCTCGCACAGGGACAGCGCGAGGCTGGTATAGCGGACGGGGTTGAAGAAGAAGCGGTACTGCGACTCGAGGGCGGGCAGCAGCTCGTGCGGCACCTCGCCGAGACCCCCGACCTTCTCCGAGCCGATCCCGACCAGCTCGAGCGGCACGCTTTGCCTCGCGGTGTCGAACACGTCCGTCCCGACGCGCCGGCCGCGCCAGTCCATCCCGTTGACCACCGCGACCCCGCGGTCGAAGTCGCCCGTGTAGCGCACGTCCTCGGGCACCGCCACCCCGTGCTCGATCACGGTCGTGGGCGTGCGCCCCGAGTCCCACATCAGCTCGTTGAAGTGGGTCACGTGCACGAGCAGCACCTCGCGGTCGTCCACCGCGTGCCGGGTGTCGGTCGGGTGCTCGCGGGGAGGGTCGTGCTCGAGGTACACCCTCGGGAGCCGGCGCTGCGCGTCCGACAGTATCTCGTGCTGGTCCGTCTCCCAGTTGCGGCGGCTCTGGAAGAGCACCACGTCGAGCTCGAGGTCCCGCACGGCGTCCGCGTCCACCTCGCGCACGTTGTCGGGCCAGGCGAGACCCGCGGCCCTGCCGCCGTACCCCTCGGGGCGTCCGTCCTTGACGGGCAGGTAGAATTCCACCGGCACCTGCGCGAGGTAGTACATGTAGTTGCCGTGGACGTGCCACGTCAGCGCACGCAGCGGCATGTCCTCCCCCCTCCGTGTCGCGGCCCCTACGCCGCGGTCAGCGCCGCCTTCTCGAGCAGCCTCATCGCGTGCCCCACCACCTCCTCGGGCGGGATGTCCAGGCACTCCTTCGCGCGGGGGCAATCGAACGCGTAGCACGGCGAGCAGTCGGTCTCGCGGCGCAGCAGCACCGCCTCGGTCGTCCTCGGCCGCCACTGCTCCTCCAGCTCGGTGCCGGAGAAGAGCACGACGGCCGGCCGCTGGAATGCGTCGGCGATGTGCATCGGTCCGGAGTCGTTGGTGAGCATGATGGCGCCGCGCCCGATGACCGCCGCCTGCTCGGCCACCGTGGCGCGACCGACGAGCGAGTGGACCGGGTACCCGCGCGTGAGCGCGAGGAGCGCCTTCGCCTGACCCGTCTCGCGCTCTCCGCCGAGCACGACGGCGGGCACGTGCGCGTCCGAGGTCACGCGGCGTATCACCTCGGCGAACCGGTCCGAGGCATACGAGCGCGCTTCGCACGTCGCGAACGGCGCGACCGCGACGAAGGGACGCTCGGCGTCGATTCCGATGCCTCGCAGAAGCCCGCGCGCCGCGGCGTCGGTGTCGGCGGGGACCGCGAGCTCGAGCGAGCGGTCGGCCGGCTCGAAGCCCGCCTCGCGCAGCAGGTGGAGGTTGCGGTCGACCTGGTGCGCTTCCTTCGCCGGGGGCCGGACCCACTGCGTGAGGAGACTGCCGCCGAACTCGAGGGACTGGCCGATGCGGATGGGGATCCCGGCGCGCCAGCAAGCGTACGCGGGCGGCCAGGGGGATTGCGAGAAGCTCGTGAGGATGACGGCGGCGTCGAAGCTCCCGCGGCGAAGCTCCTCGACCAGCTCGTCGTCCCGCGCGGCCTCCTGCGGCACGGCGCCCCACAGGTCCTGCCAGACAGCGCGGTGCGTGAGCACGCCGTCCACGTGCGGCACCAGCGGCGCTATGCGGCTTCCCGCCTTCGACGCCATCATCGTGATCCGCGCCTCGGGAAGCGCGTTCTTGATCGTGCGGATCGCCGGCCCAGCCATCACCACGTCCCCGATGTTGTCGAGACGCACCACGAGGACCTCGCGTACCCGATCCCACCCGTCAGGCGACACGCTCACCCTCCCTTCGCAGCTGGCGCTCGAGCGCCTCGATCACCGGCTCGAGCTCGACGACGCCTCCCTCGTCCCTCCCCCGGGCGGCGTGCACCGCGACGTGCCTCTCGCGGTCGAGAGGCGCCCAGCGGCGCGGGTCGGACGCCGAGAACACGACGACGCTGGGCACGCGCAGCGCGGCGGCGACGTGCGAGACGCCGGTGTCGTTGCAGAGCACCAGGCGCGCGTCCGACACGAGCGCCCCGAGCGCGCCGAGGGTCGTTCGGCCGGTGAGGTCGAGCGGCTTTGCGCTCATCGCCGATCTCACGGCCGCCGTGACCGCGGCATCCCGGGCCGTGCCCGTCAGCACGACCTGGACGCCCTCCGCGGCGATCCGGCCGGCCGCCGCCGCGAAGCGCTCCGGCGCCCAGCAGCGAGCGCCGTGGTTCGCGCCGACGTGAACGACCGCGTACGTATCGGCGAGCAGCCCGTCCGCCTCGGCCGAGAGTTCCGCGCGGTCGGCGGCGGTCACGGGCCACTCCAGCTCGTCGCCCGAGTCCGGCATCCCGAGGGCGCGCGTGATCGCGGTGAGCCGGCGGATCTCGTGGAGGTCGTCGCGGTATCGGACGAAGTCGCCGTCGGGCCTGTAGTGGCCCGGCAGGCACGAGCCGGCGGTGCGAGAGGCGCCGAGGAGCACCGTGAAGGGGTTGCTGATGGGGCCGGACCCGTGCATCTGCACCGCGAGGTCGAAGCGGCGCGCCTGCATCGCCGCGAGAAACGCCGGCAGCTCGCCGACGGCCGGGGGCGCCTCGGGTATCCCCGGGAACCCCGGGAAGCGCACGAGGTCGTCGACGTAGCGCGGGAAGCGATCGACGATCGCCTGCGCCCATGGCAGCCCCACGAGCGTGACGCGCGCGTCGGGCAGGCCGGCGCGCAGCGCGCGCAGGGCGGGGATCGCGCACAGCATGTCCCCTATCCCGGCGAGGGCGCGGACCACTGCGACTGAGCGCGCGGGACTCGGTGGCGTCGCGGACGGCATCGGCGGACCCCTTGCTTCCTTCACATGCCCGCCGCGGCGTCTTCGGCGGGTTACGGCAGGCCATGTTCCTACCCCCGCGCCAAGCGCGTTAACCTGCAATATCCTCCCGGTCAGAGGGCCTGAAGCGACGGTCCGGCGGGCACGTCGGCGGGATGCGGCGACGCCTCCGGCGGGCTCAGCAGAAGCTCGAGAGCGGCGTCGGCGACGTCGCGGACGGGCACGTCGGCGACGAAGCTCGCGTCGTGCGAGCACCCCTCGGCCATGCAGTCGCGCCCGCACTCGGGACACGCGATGCGCCAGGCCGCGAACGTCCGGTGGCGCGCGACGGTCCCGGGCCCGGAGTTCACGAGGTTCCCGCACCAGTACACGCCGACGGTCGCGGCTCCGAGGGCGTTGGCGAGGTGAAGCGGCCCGGAGTCGTTGCTCACGACCACCGCGGCCCGTGCGAGAAGCCCCAGGAGCGCGTGCAGACGGAGGGTGCCGCAAAGATCGACGGCCCCTGGAACGCCCGCCGCGACCAGCGCCGCAAGGCGGCGCTCGGGCGGCATCCCGACGATCGCGACGCGCGCTCCGGCGTCCGCGAGCTCGCACCCAACCTCGGCGAACTTCTCCGCCGGCCACCACCGGCGCGGGTCGCCCGCTCCCGGGTGGACGACGGCGAGCCGTCGCCCGTCGTCCGGGAGGGCTGCGCTCGCCGCCGCGACGTCGGACGGCGTGAGCGCCAGCCTCGGTTCGATCGAGACGGGCGAGGCGCCGGCGAGCCCTGCGACCTCCAGGCAGCGCGCTACCTCGAACTGGAAGTGCACGTACGGTGCCGTGCGGTCGAGCGGCGGCGCGCCCTGCGCGCGCAGCCCCGCCGTCGTCCGCCCCCCGAGGCGTGCGACGAGCGGGTTGCTGTTCGCGCCGCCCCCGTGCATCTGCAGCACGAGGTCGAACCGCTCGGCCCGCATCTCGGAGCAGAAGGCCTCGAGACGCTCCCTCGCCGACGGCGTGCGCGACGCGTCTCCCTCGAACGGCGGCACGGCGACCGCCAGGTCCACCGGGGAGGGACGGCTGCGGAGGATCTCCGCCCACGCGCGCGACGTCAGCAGCACGAACTCGGCCGCCGGGTAGGCGGCGCGCAGAGCCTCCAGCGACGGCAGCGAGAACGCGACGTCTCCCAGCCCGCCGGCCTTCAGCACCGCCGCCTTGCGCACATCCCCTACGATGCCGGTGTCCTGCGACATGCGCCGTTTCTTCCCATAGGAGGGGCGCTCAGGCGGATGAGCGGGCCGGCGCGGTCACCTCTATCGGCGTCAGCGTCCCGCTCAGCGGGTCGACCCGCAGCACCCGGTGGTTGTTGGTATCCGCGACGAACGCCCCTTCCGGCCCCGCCCACACGCCGCCGGGCTCGTAGAGCGCCTCGCCCGAGCCCGCCTCGCCCGGCAGCGCGTTGCACTCCCGCGTAGAGGGATCGAGCAGCTTCAGCCTCGAGTTGTAGGTGTCCGCGATCAACAGTCGCTCGCCGATGAGCGCGAGGTCGAGGTCGTGCTGCAGCAGCACCTTGTCGCCGGCCCCGTCGCGGTCGCCGAAGTCGAACAGCCCGGTGCCGACGATCGTCTCCACGGCCATCGGCGCCGTGAGCGAGACCCGGCGCACCGACGAGGACTCGGAGTCCGCGAAGAAGAGGAGGTCCGCGCTCGTCGCCAGCCCGCTTGTCTGCGCGAGGGTCGCCCCTCGTGCGGCGCCGTCCGTGATGTCCTCGGCTCCTGAGCCCGCGACGAGCGAGAGTGGATGCTCGCGGGCGAGGTCGATGCCGAAGATCTGATGGCTTCCCGCCATGGCGACGAGCAGCGTGCGGTCCGACAACGCGAGGCCCCACGGCGAGCGGAGGGCGCTCTTCCGTCCGGGTCCCTCCGGGACCGGGTAGCCGCCCAGCTCGCCTGTCCCCGCGATCGTCGTCACGCCGCCGTCCGCGAGCGAGATCAGCCTGATCGCGTGGTTGCGGCGATCCGCCACGAACAGCACGCCGTCTCCGGCCGCGAGACCCTGGGGCTCGCCGAAGCGAGCCTCGCTCGCGGGGCCGTCGCGGAAGCCCCGCGCCCCGTCGCCGAACGCGCGCACCACGGACGCCTGCGACGGCGCCTCGATCCGCAGCTCGAGCACGCGGTGATGCCCCGCGTCCGACACGAACAGCCTGTCGCCCCGCGCGACCGCGCGGGTAGGGTAGCGCAGCTCGCCCGAGGGCTCCGGCGGCGCCGCGGGATCGGGCCCGAAGCCGGGCGGCCCGGGCTTCAGGAGCCCCTCGCGCCTGTAGCGCTCCGCGAGCCCGTCGATCGCCGCCGCCATCGCGTCGACGTCGAACTCGCCCGCCTGCACCCCGGCGACGTACCCGTCGGGCGAGACGAGCACCACGGTCGGCCACGCGTTCACCGCGTAGCTGCGCCAGATCCGGAAATGGCGGTCGTTCACGACGGGATGGCGCACGCCGAGGCGGGCGCATGCGTGCCGGACGTTCTCCGTGCGGCGTTCCTCCACGAACTTGCCCGAGTGCACGCCGATCACCACGAGCTCGCCGGGGAAGCGCCGCTGAAGCTCCGCCGCACGGGGGAGCACGTGCATGCAGTTGACTCAACCGTACGTCCAGAAGTCCAGAAGGACGATCCGGCCGCGGAGGCCGGCGAGCGTGAGCGGGCGCGACGTCCCGATCCAGTCGAGCCCCTCTGTGAACTCGGGCGCGTGGACGAACTCGCGGACTTGCATCTTCTCCTCCAGCTCGAACGTTGCCGGTACGGGTATCTCCAGACGAGGTGCCGGTCACACAGGATCGCGCCGGAGGGTGCTATCCTTCTCCCGGGCGCCTCGGTGCCGCCCTTGGGGGGAGGCCGGATGGGTGAGAGCTACGCGACCGCGTTTCGAATGAAGGCAGCGTGCGAACGCGTCACCGGCTTCCGCTTCGACAAGCCCGCCGGCTACAGGTTCGCTCCCGGGCAGCACTTCCGTCTCACGCTGACGACCCTCGGCGGCGATCAGACGAGGACCTTCTCGCACGCCAGCAGCCCCCTCGATCCCTTCCTGGAGATGGCCACGCGGCTGACGGGCTCCCCGTTCAAGGTCGCGCTCGGCGATCTCGTGCGCGGCGACGAGGCCGCGATCGACGGGCCGCACGGGGGCTTCGTCGTGCCCGCCGGCGCCGGCCAGCTGTGCCTCCTCGCGGGCGGGGTGGGCATCACGCCCGCTCGCAGCATCGTCCGGGATGCCGAGCAGCGGCGAAGCGGCCTCAGGATCCGCCTCTTCTATGGGAACCACGACCAGGCGTGCATCCCGTACTCGGGCGAGTTCGCGGAGTACGAGCGGAAGGACCGCAGGTTCAAGGTGGTGCACGTCCTGGAGGACCCGCTGCCAGGATGGGCGGGCGAGCGCGGCCTCATCACGGCCGACATCCTCCGCCGCTACGTCGACCCGCTCGACGGCTGGTGCTTCTTCGTGAGCGGTCCGCCGGGGATGGTGAGCGCGATGCGCGACGTGCTCGGCGAGCTCTCGGTCCCGTCGGAGAGGATCTCGGCCGAGGAGTTCGCCGGCTACGGCTAGGCGTCAGCAGAGGCCGACGAGCTCCAGCTCGAACGTCAGGGGCTCGCCGGCGAGCGGGTGGTTGAAGTCGAGCACCACGTCCTCGTCACGCGGCTCGACGACCGTCGCCATCACCTCGGTGCCGTCGGGCGTGACCAGCGTCACGACGTCCCCCGGGCCCGGCAGCTGGTCGAAGATCGAGCGCGGGACGGCCTGGACCGCCTCGTCGTGGTGTTCGCCGTACGCCTCGTCCGGCTGAACGGTCACCGTCCTCTTTTGGCCGACCTCCATGCCTCGGATCGCCTCGTCGAAGCCGGGGATCACGTCGCCGGCGCCGACGGTGAACCGCAGCGGTTCCCGTCCCCGGCTCGAATCGAACTCCGTGCCGTCCTCGAGCGTGCCGCGGTACTCGACCAGCACGCACTGGCCCTTCTCGACCGGCATCCCGTCCTCCCGGTGTCCTCGACGTCGCCCCCACTGTACCCATAGGCGCTTCGGAAAGCACCTCCCGTCGGTGCCGCCCGTCACGCCGCTCATCCCTCGGAGAGGACGCTCGTCCCTCATGTGCACCCGCTCGACCGGAAACGGCAGCGTATTGGCGAATTCTTGCTGTACACTGTGTGCGGCCTACCCGGCGCGTCCCCCGCGGCGCGGGATGGTGCCGGGCGGCTATCACCACCTGCACGAACGCTCTCGGCACATCGTTTCGGCCGGACTTGGGGGACGGTAGCGCGTGTACGAGCTCGAGGGGGTCCTCGGACCCTCGATCATGAAGTTCGTCGAACAGCATGTCCGGTCTCTTCTGACCTGGGACATTCTTGTGTTTTACCATCGAAACCCCGAGGCGGTGCTCGATCTCGAGGGGCTCGCGTCCCGTCTCGGCCGAAGGGTCGACGAGCTGAAGCCCGAGGTGGACGCGCTGTGCCTGGACAAGGTCCTCCAGTGCGCCGGAGGCCTCATCCGGTACCGGCCGTCGGCCGAGACGCGCGAGACGGTGGCGAAGTTCGTCGAGGCGTGTCAGGAGCGCGGAAGGCGTCTCGCGCTCATCGCGCTCGTGCTCCACAAGATCAATCCGCACGCCCCGTAGCCGCGCGGCTCACAGCCGGTCCGCCGCGGCTTCCGCCAGCTGCAGCTCGTCCACGACCTCCACGATCTCTCGCGTGTCGCCGGCGAGATCGATCTCCGCAGGCTCGTGGAGCTCCAGCCCGCGTGCGTCGTAGATCAGGCGCACCTTCGGCCTCAGCGGGTCCGCGCCGTTGTCGCGGACCACTCCCACCGCATGGTCGGACAGCCGGACCCAGCAGCCGACGGGGAAGACGCCCAGCGCGCGCACGAACAGCCGGGTGAAGACCGGGTCGAGGGCCGTGCCGCTTTCGGACAGGATGCGGGCGACCGCGCGGTCGGGTGTGAGCCCCGGCCCCGAGCGCGACTTCGTCAGCGTCTCGTAGCGGTCTGCGATCGCCACCATCCGGCTGTAGGGGTGCGGGAAGTAGCTCGCGTCGCGCTCCGGCCATCCGGATCCGTCGACGCCCATGTGGTGCTCGAACGCGACGAGCATGGGCGCGCGGTCGTCGCCGGGCATTCGGGCGAGGATGTCCGCTCCGGCCTGAGGGTGGTGGAGGCGCATGGCGTCCGCCTGGTCCGCGTCGAAGACCGCCTTCCCGATGTCGTGGACGAGCGCGGACACGCCGAGCGACGCGAGCCCCTCCTCGGGCAGCTCGAGGGCCGAGCCGACGGTCATCGCGTAGATCATCACGTTGATCGCGTGGAAGAGGTCTTCCTCGCCTTTCGACCGTATCGTGGCGAGGGCGAGGACGGCGGAGGGGCTCTCCAGCAGCCGCGAGACGATCTCCGGCACCAGCCCGCTCGCCTCGGAGACGTCGACGCCGCCGCCCTGCCGCATCCCCTCCGAGACCCTGCGCATCGTCGACACGAACCGCCGGTAGAGGGCCTTGTCGCGCTCTCGCTCCCGATCGCGCTCCTTCCTCTCCTCCGCGTTGCCGTCGACGACCCGCGAGACCTGCACGCCGGTCACGCCGCGCGCGGCGAGCTCCGCCTCCACGTCCAGCTCGGGCGAGGGCCGCAGGTTGAGCGCTTCGGTCAGCCCCCGCGCGTCCTCGGCCGAGAAGCCCGGGAGGAACGTGAAGCTCTCGACCTTCCGGGCCTCCATCGACTCCAGGACGGACGAGAGCGAGGGCCCCTCGCCCGTCAGGACCTCGCTGCCGCAGTAGAGCCGCCCTTCGTGCACGTTGAGCGTGAACGGCCCCTCCGCGGTACACATGCCGGCCTCGGCGACGAGCGCGTCGACGGCCTCCACGAAGCGCGGGTGCTCGCCCGGGTAGAACTGCGTGGCCTTGCGCGCGGCGGCAAGCGCGGCGACGAGGTCGTTGGCCTGCGCGGTCACCGCGCACCTCGCTGGGCCTGGACGCTCGCGGCCTCGCGGGCGAGCCGCTGCACCTCGTTGTAGCGCCCCCGCTTGATGAAGGCTTTGCGCTCGACCAGCCGCCGCAGCGCCTGCGCGGCCGCCGGCTCGGGCATCTTGGCGAGGCTCGCGATGAGCTCCCGGCCGAGGTCGAAGTCGCGGCCGTCGACGTCGAGCCCCTGAAGGCGCCTCGCCAGCGCCTCCGCGCAGCCGGGCAGGCGCGTCCGCGCGAGAGCGTGAGCCGCGGCGATGACCACCCTCGGCGACCGGTCGTCGAGCAGCGCGGCGAGATCGCGCGCGAGCGCCGCGTTCGTCGTGCCCGCGAGCGCCTCGGCAGTCTCGGCCCGCGCGATCTCGTCCGGGTGCCGCAGCGCGCTGCGAACGGCGGCGGCCGCGGCCTCGTCGGGAGATGCCGCGAGCCGCCGGACGAGCGGCGGCAGCTGCCCGGCGCCGACGCGCGAGATCGCCGCCGCGAGCATGTCGATCATGCGGCGGCCGAGGAGCGCCTGCGCGACGTCGAGCGCGCGGTCGTCGCGGCGGGCGATGGCCTCCTCGACGAACGCCGTCCTCGCGGGGTCGTCGGCCAGGCGGAGGATCGCGCCTGCGCTCTCCGCCGCGGACTCGTCGGCAAGCACGAGGTCCAGCAGCGGCGCCATCGTCTCGCGGCCGGTCGCCCGCGTGAGCGCGGCGCGAAGCCGCTGCGTGAGCTCGGGCCAAGGCTGCGACGTGCGGTTCTCCCGTTCAGCTATCTGCTCCAGCACCCGCAGCGCCGTCGCGAGGTCGCCCTCTTCGACCAGCCGCGGGACCAGGGCCGCGAGCGCGTCGAGGCTCTTCACGTAGAGCGCGAAGTCACGCTGCTGGTCGAGCAGCGCGAGCATCGCGGGCACGCTGTGCGCCGCCGTGTGCGCGACCGACTCGCCGACCGCCGCCCGGGTGGCGACGAGCGTCGCCTCGTCGATCGCCGCAGCCGCCACGACCTGCGAGTACGTGGGGTCGGCCTGCGTCAGCGCGACCTCCGGCTGCGGGCTCGTCCTCACCGCCAGCATGTGGTCGAGGAAGCCGATCTCCTTCGAGTCGCGGCCGTAGTCGGGCAACGACGCCCGCACCTCGGCGACGATCGCGTCCAAGCGCTCGCCGAACGGGAGCCGCGCGAGCGCGGTCGACAGCGACAGCATGTTCCTCCCGTAGACGCCCTCCACGAGCGAGGCGGACACCTGCGAGTCGGGCAGCTTGCGGAGCACGCCCCCCACGATCTCCCGAGCCCTGCCATCCTCCATCGCGACGGAGAGGACGGCGTCCTTGCCCGTGCTGTCCTGCCTGGCGAAAGCCGCGGCGAGCGCGTCGCCGAAGCTGCCGGCCTCCCCCGCGTCGGCGAGCTCGCAGAGCCCCTCCGCCAGAGTCGAGGCGTCACCGTTCGACGCGCCCGCGAGCCATGTAGCGAGCTTCTCGGAGTCGCCGGCGAGCTCCCGGAAGAACCCGTCGACGTCCCGCCCTTCGTCCGGCGCCTCGGCCTGCGCCGCGACGCTCAACCTGACGGTTATCGCCCGGATGCCGGTCACCCCGGCGTCCTCCAGCGCCGCCGCGACGCCCCCGCCGGCACGCACGGTCTCCGGGGCGCGCATGACCACGGAGAGGAACCCGAGGAGGTCGTCCTGCGTGCACGCCGGCGTGAAGACGGCCTGCGCGACCCCGTGGGAGCGGAGCATGTCAGCGAGCTCGGCGCCGCCACCGACGATAGAGGGCAGCTCGGCGCCGGAGCACGCAAAGCCGTCGCGCGCGACGTCGAGCACCAGCGCGGGCAGCGACTCGAGGGCCGCGCGCAGGGAGACCATCGCGGAGTCGACCGACTGGCGCGGGATCGGGCTCGTGGCGGGATACAGACGCAGCGCGCGCGCCGCCGATGCGACGCTTCGCACGGTCGCCTCGACGGCTCGTATCGACTCAGGCTCCAGCACGCGTCACCTCCCCAGGCCGGCGTGCACGAAGGCGAGGCGCCCGGCCTCGCAGCTAGAGCATCGGCCTGAGGCGGGGATGGGTTTAGGCCGACGCGGCCTCGCTGTTTCCCCCTGCCTGCAATTGGTAACCTTAGCGCCATGGGACGCTACCTCTGGGAGATCCTCCTCATCCTCGGCTTCATCCTGCTCAACGGCTACTTCGCTGCAGCCGAGATCGCTCTGATCAGCGTGCGGAGGGGAGCGCTCAAGGCAGCGGCCGAGGAGGGCTCCGCGGGAGCCGATGCCGCAATGAAGCTCACCCAGGACCCCTCCCGCCTGCTCGCCACGATCCAGATCGGCGTCACGCTGCTCTCGCTGGGCTCCTCGGCCATCGCCGCCGTGAGCCTGGGCGCGCTCATCGAGTCGTGGCTCCGCGGGGTGCCCGTGCCGCTGATCGCGCGCTTCGCCGCCGGGCTGTCCGTCCTCCTCGTCACGCTGGGCGTCAGCTACCTCACCCTCGTGCTCGGAGAGCTCACCCCGAAGCGCATCGGGCTGCGGTACGCGGAGCGCGTCGCGGCGTCGGTCGCTCGGCCGATCCGCCTGCTCTCGGTCGTGGCCGCGCCGGCGGTCTGGCTCCTGTCGGCCTCCAGCGGGCTGGTGTCGAGGCTGTTCGGCGTGAACGAGGGCGGCCGTCCGGGCGTGTCGGAGGAGGAGATCAAGCTGCTCGTCACCGAGCAGGGAACGCTTCTGGAGGAAGAGAAGCGGATGATCCACGAGATCTTCGAGCTCGGCGACACGGTGGCGCGCGAGATCATGGTGCCGCGCGTCGACGTGGTGATGGTGGAGGACGACTCCACGCTGGCCGAAGCGCTGTCGGTGTTCCGCCGCACCGGGTTCTCGAGGCTGCCGGTGTTTCACGAGGAGCCCGACCGCGTCGTCGGCGTGCTGCTTCTGAAGGACATCGTCGTCGGGGCGCTCCCCGAGCACCTCGAGGTGCAGGCCACGGCCGACGTCATGCGCCCTCCGTACTTCGTGCCCGAGACGAAGCAGATCCTCGGCCTGCTGACCGAGATGCGCGCGACGCGGAACCACATGGCGATCGTCGTGGACGAGTACGGCGGGACCGCCGGAGTCGTGACGATAGAGGACATCGTCGAGGAGGTCGTCGGAGAGATCGCGGACGAGTTCGATCGCGACCGCCAGTACGTCCAGCAGCTGTCGGAGACGGAGTCCCTCGTCGACGCGCGGCTCAACATCGAGGACGCGCGCGAGATGCTGGGGCTCGACATTCCGGAGTCCGAGGAGTATGACACGCTCGCGGGGTGGGTGCTCATGCAGCTCGGGCACATCCCGTCGTCCGGCGAGACGGTGACGACCGAGGACGGATCCCGCGTGCGGGTGGCGACGGTTCGGCGCAGGCGGATCGTGAGGCTGACGGTGAGCAAGGGAGGCACACAGTGATGAGCGACGACGACGCGGGCGGCGGGCGTCAGGACGAGGAGCAGGCGCCGCGGACGCAGCCGGGCGCCGTTGCGGCACCACCGCCTCCGCGACCTCCGGCGCCGCCGGGCACCGGGACGGAGCCGCCGCGCGAGGAGCGCCCGCGTCGAGGCGGTCTCGTCGGCGGGATCGTGCTCATCGCGATCGGCCTCATCCTGCTCGTCCAGCAGTTCTTCCCCGGCTTCGGGCTCGAGCGGCTCTGGCCCCTGATCCTCATCGTCATCGGCCTCGCCATCATCTTCAGGAGACGGTGAGTGGAGGCGAAGCGCGTCTTGCCGGGCCTCACGCTCGTCACGGTCGGCGCCATCCTGCTCGCGAACACGACCGGGGCGCTGCCGTGGAGCGTCTGGTGGAGCATCCTGCTGCTGTGGCCGCTGCTGATCGTGTCGCTCGGCATCGACATCCTCGGCCGGGCCGTCGGCAGCACCGCGCTGCGCGCGCTCGCCGGCCTGGTCGTCGTCGGCGGGCTGGTGTACGGAGCTCTGGCAGGCAGCGGGAGGGTGCCGGGCCCGCCGTTCGCGGCCGCGCCCGTCCGAGGCGAGACCTTCAGCTCCAGCGCGCCTCTCGAGCGGACGACGTCGGGCCGCGCGCACGTGAGCGCGGGGCTCGCACGCGTGACGTTGGACGCGGGCGAGGATCTCGCAAGCGCCCGCGGCGAGACGCCGTTCGGGAGGCCGGGGTTCGCCGTCGAGCGAGAGAGCCCCGGCACGGCGGACGTGAGCGTGTCCTCGGGCGGCGAAGGCACCACCTTCGCCCTGCCCGGGAAACGGCGCTCCTTCCTCGACGTGAGGCTGTCGCGACGCGTAACGTGGGAGCGCGTCGAGGTGGACGCGGGGGTCTCGGACGTCGGTCTCGACCTCAGGGACATCGAGGTGGCGGAGCTCGTCGCGAACACCGGCCTGTCCTCGACCGAGATCACGTTCGGGGAGCGGGCGAGAGACGCGCGGGCCACACTGACCGGCGGGATGGCGTCGTACAAGCTTCGCGTGCCGGCGTCGCTCGGCGTCGAGCTGAGGGCCGAGAACGGGCTCGGCGGCATCGACGTCCCGAGCGGATGGACGCGAACGGCCGGCAGCGGGCCGTTCCAGGGCACGTGGCGCAGCGAGGGGTACGATTTGTCACGGTCGAAGCTGCTCGTGACGGTCAAGGCGGGGCTGTCGGGCATCGAGGTCGAGCGGTACTGAGGGAGGAGCCACATGCAGGATCGCGGGCGCAACGACGTGCTGCTCGTCATCGGGGTGATCGTCCTGGTCGTCGGCATCGTGCTGCTGGGCCAGACGCTGAACCTGTTCCCGCCCTTCGTCCTGGAGGCGATGCGGCTCGCAGTTCGC
The DNA here is from genome assembly GCA_021811025.1 of Actinomycetes bacterium. Lineage (GTDB taxonomy): Bacteria > Actinomycetota > Coriobacteriia > Anaerosomatales > JAJZPX01 > JAJZPX01. The sequence continues at coordinate 863 of JAJZPX010000005.1, read as the reverse complement.
GCGACCGGCCCGCTGGCGCTCATCATCCTTGGCATCATCGTCATCCTCATCGCCGGCCGCGGCGGGATCCGCCTGCCCGCGCCCGCGCCGGGGGCGAGGCTCACCCGCTCGAGGACGAGCAGGATGATCCTGGGCGTCGCGGGCGGCCTCGCGGAGTACTTCGGCGTCGACCCCCTCGCCGTGCGCCTCGTCTTCGTCGCGATCGGGCTTGCGAGCCTCTGGACCGCGCTGCTCGTCTACATCGTGCTGGCGATCCTGATGCCCGAGGCGCCACCGGACGTGGAGGTGCGGGAGCCGCATGACTGAGGTGCTGCCTGCCGCGCCGCCCACGCGGCCCGGCGACGTCATCGACGCCCACACGCACCTGTTCACGGTCGGGCTTCTCGATGAGGTGCTCGCGAAGCAGCCGCCGGAGGCGATGCGGCGCTGGCGCGAGCGGCTCGAGACGCGGCGCTTCGGCAGGCGCGGCGAGCAGACGCTGCCGGACCTGACGCCGGAAGAGACGGCCCGCTTCTACGTGGAGCGCATCAATGCGGCCGGCGTGGTCAAGGCGCTCGTCATGGCGGTCATGCCCGACAGCGGCTGGATGCGGGAGTTCCTGGCGGCGGCGAACGGGCACGTGCAGGCGTGCTGCAACGTCGATCCGCGCGACCCGGAGGCGCCGGCGCTGCTCGAGCGCGACATGGCGACGGGCTTCAAAGGCGTGAAGCTGCTGCCGGTGAACCGCTGCTTCAGCATCGCCGACCCCGCGTGCCGGCCCTTCTTCGACAAGGCGGCCGAGCTCGGCGCTCCCGTGGTGATCCACTTCGGCGTGACCGTGGACCCCACCGGCGACCTCCGCTACGCCGATCCCATCGAGCTGT
>JAJZPX010000265.1 GCA_021811025.1 Actinomycetes bacterium | reverse complement strand
GATCTGGACCGAGTACCGCGTCGACGCGCAGGAGTGGTGCGCCGGCACTGACATCGTGATCTCGGCGGCCGGCTCACACCAGGTGCAGTTCCGATCGATAGACGCTGCCGCCAACGTCGAAGGGACGACACAAGAGGCGATCACGATCACCGTTCCCTCCGATCGCCGCCACGAGGAGACCGACGAGCATCTCGTGTACACGGGCCCGTGGTCGCTCGTCAGTGGCGCCATGTACTCGTCCGGGGGCGCAGCCTGGCTAGACGCGCCCGGAGCCGTGAACATCCCCTACTTCGGCACGTCGCTCGTCTTGTTCGCCTCAACCGGTCCGGACGCAGGAATCGCCCGGATCATCGTTGACGGTTACGACTACGCGACCGTCGATCTGTACAGTCCGGTGCCCTCACACCAGCAGCCCGTCTTCGCCGCCCCCGACGCAGTGGGCGCCTACCCGCACACGATCCGGATCGAATGGACGGGCGAGCGCAATCCCGCTTCAGACGGGACCCGGATCGACTTGGATGCGGTCGAGCTCACGGGCGTCCTCACACCACTTGCCACCGAGATAAGCGGCGTGGTCACGGAGGATCGAGCGCTTGCGCCTCAGGAGGGGGTCTATGTGGTGCGGGGCTCCGTAGTCGTTTCCGAGAGCGTGACGCTGTCGGTGATGCCCGGAGCGGTCGTGAAGTTCGCCGACGCCGACAGCCATCTGATCGTGCGCGGCCGGCTGCTCGCCCCAGGCAATCCGGAGGGCTGGATCGGCTTCACCTCGATAAGAGACGACGGCCCGGGCGGGGACACGAACAACGATGGGCTCAATAGCGCGCCAGCCGCCGGCGACTGGGGGAGCATACAGCTGCTCGGCAGCCAGCCTGCTTTCGAGAGCGGGCTGAGCAACACCTCGATCGGCTATGGCGGTGCGGGTTTCACGAGTCCGGACGAGGGCGGCATGCTGGTTGTGTCGGGCTCTCCGAGCATCGAAGGAGTCGCGATCGGCAACAGCAGCGCCAGCGGCGTTCTGGTTCGAGGAACAGGCTCGCAGCCGACGATCGCAGACGCCTCCTTCGCCGACAACGCGATCTCGGCGACATACAGCGACGGCGCTGGCGGTGTGCTGACTCAAGCCTGGATCTGGCAGAGTGGCGGGCCCCGCGGTTACGGCGCGATACAGATCGAGGGCCCCTCATCGCCGTTGATCAGCAGCACCGTCGTTGACGCGCAGCAGCCGGCCGTCTGGGCAACCGGCAGCTCGCACTCCTCCCTCATCGGCAACGAATTCCGTGGCAGCGAAGGTTGCCCCCTGATGGAGGGCAACGACTCGCAACTCACCCTCTCCGGCAACCTCATGGATGAGAACGCCCGCGCCGCGATCGGCTTGTACGGGAACCGAACCGAGCCCCTTGCCCCGCAAGCCCTTCCCTACTACATCGACTCGGCGTACGGATGCTCTTCTACGATCCTTCCCGGCACGGTCTTGAAGTTCGGCCCTGCGGGATCGCTGGCCGGCTCGTTCTCGGCCGTAGGGACCTACTGGCAGTCCGTAGTCTTCACGTCTGTGAAGGACGACGCCCACGGGGGTGACACGGATCGAGACGGAGGCAGCCAACAACCGGTGGCCGGCGACTGGGGAGGCGTCGTCATGCTCTCCGGCGCCGACCTCCTGCACGCGAAGGTACTCTACGGCGGCGGAGGTACCTCCTTCGCAACCACCGGCATGCTCTGCCTCTCGGGAGCTGCCAGCGTGAGCGATTGCGAGGTAGCGCACTCCGCGTCTGCCGGCGTGCACGTCTCGCAGGGCTCTCCTGCGATCGCTCACATGAACATCGCGGACAACCTCACCGGCGTCGTTTACGAGGGGGGTGGCGGCACCCTGACGGACTGCACCATCACCTCCAGCAGATCGGATGGTGAAGGTGCGATCCGAGTGAAGAGCGCGCCTGGCGTAGAGATTCTGCGCAACCGCGTGACGGCCAACGCCGCCGACGGTATTTGTGCCGAAGGCACCTCGACCGTGACGGTCTCGGGCAACACTGTGGCCGACAACGGCGGCTGCGCTGCTGCCATGAGAGACGATGGGACTCTGCGTCTCGCCGGCAACTTCATGACCGGCAACCACTACGACGCGATCCACCTCGTCGGCACGCGTGCCGCCAGCCTGCCCGAGCAGGAGGTTCCGTACTTCGTGACAGGACTGGACCTTGCGGGGGTGGGCAGCTACCGAACGAACGGCTGCGCGATTGAGCCGGGCACGGTCGTGAAGCTGGACTTGGGACTCGTGACGATCCGCGGTTCGATGGTCGCGAACGGCGAGCCTCGCCGGCCGGTCGTGTTCACGTCCATCCGGGACGACTCGGTCATGGGCGACACGAACGACGACGGCCCGACCTTCCCACTGCCTGGCGACTGGGACACCATCGATCTGACCGGGGGCGGGACCCTCAAGAACGTCCAGGTTCGCTACGGCGGCATGAACGGCGCGATGATGTCGCCGATGGTGCAAGCGCATGGAACGACGCAGCTCTCCGGTTGCACGCTGGCCTTCAGCCAATCCGAAGCGCTCTCCGTCGGTTACACCGCGGAGAGCAGCGCCTACGTCGTCGTGAAAGACTGCACCTTCGTGCGCAACGCGACGGGGCTGTACTTCAGGGGCGAAGGAGACTTGCTGCAGGCGAACGTCGCGAACTGCGAGTTCTGGGGCAACGCCGGTGACGCAATATCCACGTTCGGCTTCGGCCTCGCGGTCCGAAACTCCCGGTTCTCCCGCAACGGGTTGGACGTGGCAACCTGGGGCGAAGGCGCATCGGTCAACTACTGCGACTTCCTTGACGACGACGGAACGCACGTTCGCAACACGAACTCCAGCTACGGCGACTTCGACGCCTCGTACTGCTACTGGGGTTCGGGATTCGGGCCGTATCACTCCGCCGATCGCTACCATGTCGTCTACGATCCGTGGTCCACGGTGCCGTGCTCCAGAGGAGGCGGCAACTTCGTTCGCGGACCCAACACCAAGTGCGGAGGATGGCTCGAGCCCGTCAACTCGACCACCGGCGGCTACGTCTACAGCCACGCCGACCTGTCGCTGCCGGGCAAGGGACCTGCCATGCAGTTCCTGCGGACCTACAACTCTCAGGACGCGAGCGCAGATGGTCCGCTGGGGCCAGGCTGGACTCACAACTTCGATGCGAGCATACAATACGCCCTGCTCACGGATGCCGACGGCGCCCTGCTCAGCGGCGTTCGAGTCACGTACCCGGACAGCAGTCTCGTCGACTTCGTGCTTCCCGCCGGCTGGTCCGCCGGCGCTCAGCTTCCTCCGCTGGACCCCTCCACCCCTGAGCGCCTTACCTGGAACGCTGATGGCACGTGGGATCTCGTCTCGCCTGACGGCAGCAGGATGTCCTTCGACGTGCGCAGACGCCTGAGCAGCCAGCGCGATCGTTTCGGCAACGAGCTCACCTTCAGCTACCGGCC
>JAJZPX010000264.1 GCA_021811025.1 Actinomycetes bacterium | reverse complement strand
GGGGGGGCGGGGGGTCGAATGGGAGATCGCGCGCGTCCTTCGCTGCTACCACGGGCTGGCGGAGCGCGAGGGGATGATCGAGAGGTCTCTCGCCGCGCGTCGGCTCGCCGAGGACCCGCCGGACACCGGCGGACCCGTCCTCGCGAACCGGTTCACGTCGCTGTCCGAGGCCCAGGAGCTCCTGCTCACCGGGCTGTCTCGCAGCACAGACGTTGTCGTCGCGCTGACCTGGGAGCCGGACCTGCCAGCTACCGCGGCGGTCGACCCGTTGATCGAACGTATGTTCGCCATCGCGGCGATCGTTCCTTGCGTCGCGCCTCCCGCGGGCAGGGAGCTGGCGCGCCTCGAAGAGCGGCTGTACTGTCCGGGGGCCCCGATCGTCCCCGAGGGCGAACTGGAAGTCGGTCTCGCTGCGGGCGACGAAGCGGAGTGCGCCATGGCCGCGCGCGCGGCCCGCGCCCTGATCGAGGAGGGGATCGCGGCGGAGCGCGTCGCCGTCGTGTTCCGCGATGCCGGCCGCCGCCGACAGTTGCTTGCCGCCGCGCTGGCGTCGGAGGGCCTCGCCGCTGACATCGATGTCGCCGTGCCCGTGTCGGCGACCCCGTTCGGCGCGGCGCTCGCGGCGCTCGTCGACGCTTGCCGGAGCCCGTCCCGGGAGCGGTTGCTCGCGCTGCTCCTCAGCCCCTTCTCGGACGCCGATCCCGCCTCCGTCGCCGCCGCCGACTCGCGCTGGCGCCGATCTCGCGTGAGCGGAGAGCGGCTGCTGCGCGACGCCTCGGCGCTGGGCCCGCTGACCGCGCGGGCGCTTGCAGCGGGGAAGCGCGCCGTCGCCGGGCTGACGCCATCGACTGCGGCGGAGTGGAGGCGCTGCGCCGATGCCCTGCTTGCGGCGGCCTCGATCCGCCGTCCTCGCGGATCGCCGGAGATCGGCCTCGACGCCGCCGCCCACCGCGCGCTCCTGCGTGCGATCGACGAGTGCACGTCGGTGCGCGGCGCCGAGACGGGCGTGCGGGATGTGCTGGACACGCTCGCCGAGATCAAGGCCGTTCCCGGCGCCGCGGAGCGCCCCGGTGCGGTGCAGGTCACCGAGATCCACCGCATCCGGTCTCGCCGCTTCGACGGCGTGGTGCTCGGAGGCTTGACCGCGGAGGAGTTCTCGGCCGAGCGCTCCGAGCCGCTTGCCGCGGAGATCGCCGTGCGACTCGGCGCGGTGCCGGGGATGCGGGAGCGGGATGCGGAGCGGATGCTCTTCTACCTCGCAACGAGCAGGGCTCGGCGGAAGCTCGTGCTTCTGCGACAGGAGAGCGACGAGCGCGGGGAGCCGAAGCGCCCGTCGGTCTTCTGGGACGAGGTGGCCGACCTCTACGCGAACGCGGAAGACGCGGAGGGCGAGCCGCGCCCATGGCCGCCGGGAATCGAACCGGCGCGGCTGGGGCTCGCGGACCTGGCGGCCGCGGCGCCCGCCTACGCCCCCGGGCGCAGGCGACAGCGCGCGGAGGCCGCGGGCCGGCGCGGACGGAGTTGCGCGCGAGGCGTGCTCCGGGACGAGCGAGTCCTGGAGGCGCTGGCGCGGACGCGAGAGTTCTCGGTCACCGAGCTGGAGACGTACCTGTCTTGCCCGTATCGCTGGTTCTACGAGCGAGCGGTGCGGCCCTTGGAGCTCGACGTCGAGGTCGACGCGCGGGAGCGAGGATCTCGGGCGCATCGCCTCCTTGCCGCGTTCTACACCGCCTTGGAGCCGGAGCTCGGCATCAGCCGCGTGGTCCCCGAGCGGCTTGACGACGCGCTCGCCCTGCTCGAGCGAACCGCAGAGCGGGTCGAGGAGGAGGCCGCGACGCACGCGATCGGCGTTCGGGAGGAGCTCGCGGTCGCGCAGGTGCTGCAATGGGCCCGGGCCGTGGTGGAGGACGACGCCCGGATGCTGCCGGGATTCGAGCCGATCCGGCACGAGCTCGCATTCGGCGAGAAGGAGGAGCGGCCGTTCGCCCTGGGAGGGGTGGCGCTGAGGGGGTCGATAGACCGGGTGGACGGGGGTCCAGCCGGGCTGGTGGTGATGGACTACAAGAGCGAGAGACAGCCGAGCGGGCAGGCGTCGCTCGCCTCGAGGCGGCTCATCCAGCTGCCGGTGTACGCGGCGGCCGCGTCGGCGCTGCTCGGCATGCCGGTGGCGGGAGCGGTCTACCGGTCGCTCCGTTCGCTGGCCGCGCGCGGGTTCCGTCTGCCCGAGGTCGACGTGGGAGCGAGAGGCTCGGACCGGGACGTGAACGGGGCCGACGGCATCCGAGCGCTCGTCGGCGAGGCGGCGGGGCTGGTGTCGGAGGCGGCGGCGGGGATCCGCGCCGGAGCGATTCCGGCACGCCCCGTCAGCAAGACGACGTGCGCCTCGTGCGGGGCGCGCCCGTTCTGCGGGAGGTGGGAATGAGCCGGGAAGGAGGGCCGCCGGCCGGGTTGAACGAAGGACAGGCGAGGGCGGCGCGGCACCTCGGCAGGCCGTTGCTGATCGACGCGGGAGCCGGATCGGGCAAGACGAGAACGCTCACTCAAAGGATCGTGTGTGCGCTGACGCCGGGCGCCGTACCGGGGTGGGTTCCTGCCTCCGTGGACGAGGTGCTCGCGATCACGTTCACCGAGAAGGCTGCGGGCGAGATCGGCGAGCGCGTCCGGCGGGCGTTGCGGAAGGAGGGGAGGACCGAGGACGCCCGCCGCCTCGACGCAGCCTGGCTCTCGACGATCCACGGCCTGTGCTCGCGGTTGCTCCGGAAGCACGCCCTCCATGCCGGCATCGACCCCGCCTTCCGCGTCCTCGACGGAGTGGAGGCGCACCGCCTGAAGGAACGGGCTTTCGCCGAGGCGGCGGCGGAGGCGATGGAGTCCTCGGCGGCAGGGGAGGAGCTCTTCGGGGAGTACGGGTTCGAGGCCGTGGCAGGCGTTGTCGAATCGCTGCGGCGGGAGCTGCACACGCGCGGGTCATGGCCATCGGCGCTGGAGCTGGAGCCGGTGCGGGACGCTGCGCGGATACGTCGGGACGCGGCGGCCTTCTTCGAGCGCATGCGGGACGCGTGGGACGCCTGCGCGAGCACGACGGCGACGGCGGACGCTCAGCGAGACGCGTGCGCGCGGACGACCGCTGCGCTCGCGCGAATCGAAGACGGCTCTCCGCCCGCGATGCTCGCCGCGCAGGTGTGGGCGGCTCTCGATGCCCACCCGAAGCCGCCGGCGAAGCTCAAGGGGGCCGAAGAGGTCATCGGCGAGATGGGCCCGGGACGGACGCGCCTGCTCCGGCAGGCGGCGGGGGCGGCGACGGCGCCTATGGCCGCAGCGCTGCGGGGGCTCGTGGCGGCGCACTCCGAGAGGTACGCGGCCGCGAAACGTGCAGCCGGGGGCCTCGACTTCGACGACCTCCAGGTCGAGGCGCTGCGGCTGCTCCGGAGTCGGCCGGAGGTCGCGGACGGGCTGAGGCGGCAGTTCCAGATCGG
>JAJZPX010000263.1 GCA_021811025.1 Actinomycetes bacterium | reverse complement strand
AATAGCGGGAGATCCGAACGGCGTCGCGTGGTCCTACGTCAAGCCGCATTGAGACGTCGGTCCTGGTCGCCGTAATCACGACCGCCGCAGACGATGATCCGCCGCTCGCTCATCCTAGATCCAGGTCGGATTCGCCTGCCACGCAGGATCGCGGCGGATCGCCGCATGGAGTGCCCGAATGGCCTCGTGTCGCGGGAGTGCAAGGGCGAGCGCCTCGATCTCCCTGCGTCGCTCGTCGGTGAGCATGTGCCGCCTCCGTCGCTCGTATGCTTGGCAGCACGCTCCTAAGCTGGTTCGTGCTGATGGACATATCGGGTATTCTGACGCGCCGTGGAGACGGCACCGCGACGGATGGACGGGTACATCCGGGTCAGTCGGCGCCTCGGCCGAGCCGGTCCCGGATACATCTCCCCCAAGGTACAACGCGACGCGATCCAGCGGTGGGCCGACTACCGCAACGTGCAGATCATCGCGTGGCACGTAGACGAAGATCAGAGCGGCGGAACGCAGAACCGGCCCGGTCTGCGCGAAGCGATGAGCCGCGTCGAAGCCGGCGAAACGGACGGCATCGCATGCTGGCGACTGAACCGCTTCGCACGCAACGTCAGCGACGCCATCCGCGACGTGCAACGCATCCACCAGGCCGGCGCGCAGCTCGCGTGCATCGAGGAGGACATCGACCCGACCGGACCGTTCGGCAGATTCATCCTGACCGTGCTCCTCGCGGTCGCCACCCTGGAGCGTGACAACGTGGTCGCCGGATTCGCCGAAGCCAAACGCCGAGCCGTGGAACGCGGCGCCTACATCAGCCGCACCCCGTTCGGCTACCAGCGCCGCGACGACGGCACGCTCGCCCCCGACCCGACCGATGCGCCGATCGTGACCGAAGCGTTCCGGCTTGCGGCCTCCGACAGCATTCACGCTGCGCTGCGGCATCTCGAGCGCGTCGCACCGGGCCGACGCTGGACGACCAGCACAACGCGGCGACTCCTCGCGGGCCGCTCCTACCTCGGCGAGACGCGCAACGGAACCCTCGTGCAGCCCGACACCCATGAACCGCTCGTCAGCCGCGCCGTATGGGAAGCGGCGCAGACCAGTCCCGCGACGCGCGGCAGTAGTGCGGCGTTCCCGCTGTCCGGGCTCGCGAAGTGCGCCTCGTGCGGCGCGGTGATGGTCGGCGGACGCGGCGGCAAAGGCCAGCGCGTGTACCGCTGCTCCGCGAGCCTCAGCACCTCCCGCGGCGAACGCTGCCCGACCGGCTGCGTGATCACCGCAAGCCTGATCGAGGAGCACGTCCGCGACTGGACGCGGGAGGCGCTCGCTGGCCTCACGGCGTCCATCGGCGATCCCGAGGCTGACGACCTCGCGCTGTTGGAACGCGCCATCGCCGACGCCGAAGCTGAGCTCGACGCCTTCGCGGCCGATCTGCGGCTTCGTAGCGCGCTCGGTGACCGCTACCACGAGCACCTCGACGCGCGAGTGCGAGCGGTGGAGAAGGCGCGTGCGGCGTACCGTTCGCGAGCGCGGACGGCGCAGACGAAACTGGACCTGCGCTCGCCGGCGCTGCTTGACGATCCGGAGCTGTTCGGCGTCGCTCTACGCGGCATCTTCGATTCGATCCTCGTGAGTCCCGGTCGCAGCGTCGTCGGTGATCGAGTCCGGCTCGTCCCAGCGGACGCTGACGGGTCGGCCGGGGTATCGGCGTCGTAGCACGCGCAGGATCGCCTCCTCGACGTTCGCTCGCTGCTGATCGCTGAGCGCCGCTCCGCTCATCGTGTGCTCCCCGCATCGGCAACCTGCCGCCACTCGGTCCCCGTCCAAGCCTTGCGGACGAGTTGCTGCCGCTCATCGGCCGGATGGCGGTAGACGATCTCGCAGCCCTCCCGTGCGACCGGCCCGTACGCCTCGGAGTTGTGATCCTCGATGAATGCGCCGGTCCAGCCGCACGAGCAGACGAGCGCGCGGTTGGCGCGGGCAGCAGCGATCCGGGACTGACGCGCGATCTCGGTCCAGTAGGCCTCGCACACGTCGCAATCGCATTCGCGGCCGTGCGGCGCCTGGGCGCAGGTCGGGCATTCGTCCTCGCCGTCGAGCAGCGTGACGCCGCAGTCGCAGAACGGCCAGTCGTCGCTCATCGCGTGCTCCCGTGCCGGGCGGCGCGCTCGGATTCGGGAACCATTCCCGTCCATGCCTCGCGCGGATACCAGAGCTGCTCGCGCGTCCGTTCGATCGTCCACCACAGCACCTTCGCGGCAGCGCGCCAGCTTACGGTGCCCCCGCAGCGATCCGGGCACGGATACGGCTCGTCCTGGTCATCGCCTCCGGCTACTCCGCAGTTGTCGCAGACGGGCGCGAAGCCGAAGCTTGATAGCTGGTCGAGCACTTCGACGACGTGCCCCCGCGGCGTTAGCTGCCCGTTCGCGAGTGTGGCTCCGTCGCTCACTTGCCGCTCCCGTGCCGGGCGGGGAACGAGACGCGGACCGCGATGAACACGAGCGCGCCGACAGTTGGGACGAGCGCCATCGCCAGCCACGCATACCAGTGGATGTAGGAGTAGTGGCGCGGGTGCGTCACCGCCGTCGCGCCCGTCGCGTACATGACGCCGCTCCACGCGATGAAGCAGCCGAGAAGCACGGCCACGAGGAGCGCGAGACGCGCGTCAAGCTTGCTCATCTGTCCCCCTCCTTGCACCATCGCGCGCACGGCTCGCCCGGAGCGGCCTGGCACTGCCCGCACGACGCAGCGTCAAACTCCCCCTCCTCGCCGCGCAACACCCCGACCAGCGCCCGACGAGCAGCCGCGAACCCGCGACGACCCGGCTCCCACAGCAGGAACTCCTCGACCGCGTCATGCAGCCGCTCGTACCGGTCCTTCCAGCGCAGAGCCTCGCGGGCAGCTTCCTCCCAGAGAGCGCGGTGGTCGGAAGAAGGGGCGCTGGCGCTTGTGCCTGATTGCGATTGCCCGGTCATCGCACGATCCCCCGACCGGAGCACGAGCGGCACTGCTCAGTGCCGGTACCCGTTGCGACGCCGCCCGGACCGGCGTGCAGATAAAAGCCCTCGCCGACAACTCCCTTGCCGAAGCAGACCGGGCATGTCTGCCACGGCGGCGCGGGAGGGTTGAGCGCGAGGATCGCGCACGTCGGGCACGAGCCGCCGCCGACATACGGCCCGTGCATCGAGCATGTGGCCTGACCGCCGCTCGTCGGGCTATCAAAGTGACTCACGAGCGCAACCCCTCCTCCCATGCGAGCCGAATCTCGAACTTGCAGGGGTCGCAGATGTCGCCGCGGAGCATCTCCGAGTCGTTCAGGATGGCCGCGCAGTTAGCACACTCCCCGAACCTGACAGCGAGGCGACGGCACCCGTCGCAACTTCCGTCGTCCAACACGGGCGCACGACACGAGCACCCGCTATTGCTCTGCTCGGAAGGCTGCATCACGACACCACCCGCGCCCGGTCCCGCAACAACCCCGC
>JAJZPX010000262.1 GCA_021811025.1 Actinomycetes bacterium | reverse complement strand
ACCGGACCCGAGGCGTCGCCACCTCCGAGAGGAAGATCGCGGTGCCGAGCGCGAGCGGCGTGCCCATCACCAGGGCGCCGATCATCACGAGGAAGCTGTTCACGATCATCGGCGCGACACCAAAGGTGCCCTGCGACGGCAGCCATCTCATCCCGGTGAGAAACGGCACGACGCCGACCTTGGCGAAGATCGGCCAGCCGCGCACGCCGACGAAGAGGAAGATCAGGAGCACGCCGGCGACGGCCATGAACGCGCAGAGCAGGAAGAGGTTCCTGAGAGCCGCCTCCTTCAGGTAGGTCGCGCGTCCAACCCTCCGGAGCACCCCGTTGCGCCGCGTTTGGGCGACCTCGCCCTCGACGACGATCACGGCCGGGATCTTCTCCTCGGCCGCGTGCTTCGACGCCTTCTCGGGAGTACCCATCAGCCACCCTGCTCCGTCACTGGAAGGAACCCGGCGTCCCGGACGGTCTTCTCCTGCACGGCCGGGCTCAGCACGAAGTCGATGTATTCCTTCGTCAGACCGGTCGGCTCCCCCTTCGTCAGCATGTGCAGCAGCCGCCGCACGGGATACCTGCCGGAGACGACGGTCTCGGGCGAGGGGGCGACGCCGTCGATCGCGACCGCCTTCACGTCCCCGGTCACGAAGCCGTAGCTGATGTAGCCGATCGCGGACGGGGTTCCCGCGACGACCGCCCGCACCTGACCCGTCCCGGGGAGGACGGCCGCACGCGCGTCGAACGCCCCGCCCTTGAGCACGATCTTCGTGAACGCCTCGCGCGTCCCAGATGCCTCGTCGCGGTTGACGAGGCCTATCGGCAGGTCCGGTCCACCGACCTCGGCCCAGTTCGTGATCCGTCCCTGGAAGATGCCGCGCACCTGCTCGGACGTGAGCGACCGAACCGGGTTCGCCGGGTTGACGACGACGGCGATGGCATCGTACGCAACCGGCGTGTCTACCAGCCCGAGCGCCTTCTCCTCCGGCTTCAAGTCCCGTGACGACGTGCCGATGTCGCAGCTGCCCTGGCTGACGCTCTCAATGCCGGCTGACGAGCCTACGCCCGACGCCAGGATCCGGACGCCGGAATGGCCGTACTGGAAGTCCTCGCCCGTGACCTCGGCGATGGGGAGCAGCGTGGTGGAGCCGGTGATGGTCAGGCGGGTAGCCGCCGAGGAGCCGCGGCAACCGGCCACGGACACGGCGACCGGGATCGCGAACATCGCGGCGAGGAAGCGCGCCCTCGAGACGGTCTGCCTCATCCTCTTCCCCTAGAGAACCACGACCAGCGCGCCGTGCCTGCCGGTGACACCCTCGGCCCTGTACGAGAAGAACCTGCCGGCGGGGTGCGTCGTGCACGTACCGCCCCCCGCCTGCCGTTCCGTCGGCACGCCCGCGGCGCGCAGGCCCTCAGACACGACGGCGCCCAGGTCCACCCGACCCTGGGCCGCGACGATGTTACCAAACGCGGCGGCGAATTGGGAGGCGAGCTCGTCCCCCACCTCGTAGCACTCCCGGCAGATGTGCGGGCCTACGTACGCGAGCAGGGAGGAGGTCGGGCAACCCGCCGCGGCTGCGAGCGCGCGCGCGGCGCTATCCGGGAGCCCCGCGAGCGCGCCCCGCCAGCCCGCGTGCGCGACCGCGACCGTCCTGACCGGGCGGACGGCCACGAGCACGACTGGCACGCAGTCCGCGAAGCACATCATGAGCGGGGTGTCTGGCAGAGCCGTGATCATGGCGTCGGTTCCCGGGATGGGCCGACGGCCGCGCGCGCTCGCACCCGCACCGGCCCGCTCGGGCGTCACACGGGTGACACGGGCACCGTGAACCTGCTCCGCGCAGGTCAAGCGCTCGGCCGTTTCCTCGAGTCCCAGAGCCGAAAGGAGCCGGAGGCGGTTCGCGTCCACCGACGTGGGGTCGTCGCCGACGTGCGCGGCGAGGTTCAGGGACGACCACGGGCCGACGCTCGTGCCCCCGGTGCGCTCGGAGAACGCGACGAGGATCCCGTGGCGCTCGAGAAGCTCGAGGTCCGTATGCCAGGCGAGAGCACCTGCGGTCCGGCGCTCGAGCACGGGTGAAGGCACTCCCGCTCCTCGTTCTCTTACGAAAGGTCCTCGGTTAGGTTACAACATACATAGCTGGAAGATGCGCCCATCGGCCTCCTCCGGCAGCGCTTCCCGGGAGGGGGTGACAACATGAAGCGGTCTCTTCGGTTCCTCGCCGCCTCCGCGGCGGGGCTCGGCTCGCTGGCCCTCGCGTCTCCCGCGTTCGCCCAGTCCGACGGATCGGACGCGGCTGGAGCCGCCTTCGGCCTGTGGTTCACGTGCTGCATGGGGATATTCGGGCTCGTCGCGCTCGCTCTCGTCGTCCTGAACGTCTGGATGTTCATCGACGCATTGCAGCGCCAGGAGTGGGAGTTCCCGGGCACGACATCGAAGACGACGTGGATCGTGCTGCTCGCGGTCGGCTTCTTCTTCTCGTTCGGCTGGATCGTCGCCATCATCTACTACTTCGCCGTCTACAAGAAGATGAAGCGGGGAACGGCGGCGCCTCCGGCCGGCTACGCTCCCAGCGCTCCGCCGGCAGGGGGTCAGGGGTACGCGCCCCCGCCACCGCCTCCGGCGCAGCCCGGATACGCGCCGCCGCCACCGCCGCCTCCCGCGCCTCCGGCACAGCAGCCTCCCGCGCCTCCGGCGCCCGAGCAGCCGGCACCGCCGGCACCGCCTTCGCCCGAGACGCCGAGCCCGGAGCCTCCCGCTCCCCCGGCTCCTCCCGGTCAGGGCGAGTAACTCCGCAAGAGAGGGGGCCCGAAACAAGGGCCCCCTCGATACCAAAGGGCGGCGAGGGTCTTCCCTCGCCGCCCTTCAGTCTGCCTGGATGCCTAGCCGCGCTTTCGCAGGAACGCCGGGATGTCGAGCTCATCCTCCGGCATGGGCTCGAAAGTCGGCATGACGGCGCCCGACTCCTCGAACTGCATGCTCTCCTGTTTCCTCTTGCTCCCGTCGAACCCTGTCGCGATCACGGTCACGCGAATCTGATCCATCATCGAGTCGTCTATGACGGCACCGAAGATGATGTTCGCGTCGGGCGCGGCGGCCGCCGCGACGACCTCCGCGGCCTCGTTCACCTCGAATAACCCGAGATCCGAGCCGCCCGCGATCGAGAGCAGAACGCCCTGCGCGCCCTCGATGCTGCTCTCAAGGAGAGGACTGCTGATCGCGGCCTTGGCCGCGTCGTGAGAGCGGTTGTCGCCGGAAGCGAGCCCGATGCCCATCAGGGCGGAGCCGGCGTCCTGCATGATGGTGCGAACGTCCGCGAAGTCGAGGTTGATGAGCCCGGGCACCGTGATGAGGTCCGTGATCCCCTGCGTGCCCTGCCGCAGCACGTCGTCGGCGATGCGGAAAGCGTCGAGGATCGAAGTCTTCTTCTCCGCGACCTGCAGCAGCCTGTCGTTCGGAATGACGATGAGCGTGTCGACGTGCTCGCGCAGACGCTTGA
>JAJZPX010000261.1 GCA_021811025.1 Actinomycetes bacterium | reverse complement strand
ACCCAATACGCGGCGCGCGAGACGGCCCCGCAGCGCCCCGCCCCGCAGCGCCCCGCCCCGCAGCGCGCCGCAGCGCCCCGCCCTACATCGACTCCGCGGTCGTCTCCGCGATCGCCCGGTCGATGCTCGCCCGCAGCGGGGCGGGGAGCCCGGGGATCTCCAGGTTGACGAAACCGCGGGTGATCATCGAGACCGCCTCGTCCTTCGGGAGGCCGCGCGACATCAGGTAGGTGACCTCCTCCTCGGCGATCGGCGAGATGGCGGCCTCGTGCGAGAGCTCCGCACGCGGCGCACCCTCGGCTGCGAGCTCCGGGATCGCGTACATGCTCGCGTCGTGGCCGAAGACGATGCCCCGGCAGTCGAGGTGCGCCTTGACGTCGTCGTGCCGGCCGACCAGCCTGCCGCGGCTCCACACCGCGCTCCGGTCTCGCGCGACGCTGCGCGCCACCGACTCCGCGCGGCACCCCGGCGCCTCGAGGATGACCTCGGCCCCGAGGTCGATGACCGAGTCGCCCAGGCCGTAGACGATCGTGTTGAAGACGGCGCGCGCGTTCTCGCCCGCGAGGCGGGCGGAGGGGTAGCTCTGGATCGAGCGCACCTCGCGCAGCAGCACGTAGTTGTTCACGAACGTGCCGCCCTCCTCGACCACGATCCCCGTGCGGGGACGCACCTGGAAGCTCTCCGCCCAGTTGTGGATCATCGTGAACGTGAGGCTCGCCCCTCGGCCGACGTAGAACTCCGACACGCCGATGTGGATGCCCTCCTCCACCTCGGGATGGATCGTGCAGCCGGTGATGACGTTCGCCGAGGCGCCGTCCTCGACCACGATCACGTTGTGCACGTTCTGGCTGAAGCGGTTCTCGCTCACGAGCAGGCAGCTCTGGATGGGGCGGTCGACGTGCTCGCCGGCCTTGACGCGGATGAAGTAACCCTCCGTCTGATGGAGAGCGGCGCGGGAGGTGTACTTGTCCTTGTCCGGCGCCACCGCCCGCCACCAGTAGCGCTCCACCACCTCGGGGAAGCGCTCGATCGCCTCCGTGGTGCTCATGATCTCGATCTGGCCGCGGTACGCGTCCTGCACCGCCTCGTAGACCGTCGACCGGTCGATCTGCATGTAGCTCCCCGCGCGGCCGGCCTCGCTGGCATCGACGCCGACGGCGAGGGCGGCCTCCCGCACCTGCCGCTCGAGCGACTGCATCGACGCCACGGTGGCGTGCTCGGCCCGGGCGTCGAAGCGCGCGAGGTCGATGTCGGGGCCGAGACCCGCGGGCTTCTCGACCGCCGTCTCCGCGGCGCGGCGAATCTCCTCGAGCCGTTCGTTCACTGCGGCCTGCATGCTTCACACTCCACGCATCGCTCGTAGCCTTGGCGGCGGATCTCGGCGATCAGGTCCAGCGGGTTGCCGCGGCAGGCAAGGGCTCCCGCGTACAGCACGTGCCCTACGTCGGCGTTCACGTACTCGAGGATGTGCCCCGTGTGCGTGACGATGAGGCCGGCCGCGCGAGGTTCGGTGGCGCGCGGGCCCTTCAGCAGCGCGTTCATCGCCTCGCCCACAACCGCGATGTTGTCGAGGTCGACCCCGCTCTCGGGCTCGTCGAAGAGCGCGAGCGCGGGCTGCTGCGCGAGCAGCTGCGCCATCTCGGAGCGCTTCATCTCGCCTCCCGAGTACCCGGCGTTCACGTCGCGGTCGACCAGGTCGTCCAGACCGAGCTGGTCCACGAGCGTGCCGACCGTGGTCTCGGGCAGCTCTCCCCCCGCGGCGACGTCCAGCATCTGGCGCAGTCTCACTCCGCGAACGGAGGGCGGCCGCTGGTACGCCATGCCGATCCCGAGGCGCGCGCGCTCGTCGACGGAGAGCGGCAGAAGGTCGGTTCCGCGGAAGCGCAGCGAGCCGGCCGCCACGCGGTAGCCGGGCAGGCCGACGATCGTGTTCAGCAGCGTGGTCTTGCCGCCCCCGTTCGGGCCGAGAAGCACGTGCGCCTCGCCCTCGGCGACCGCGAGATCGATTCCTCGAAGGACCTCGCGCTCGCCCACGCTCACGTGCAGCCCTCGTATCTCGAGCAGCGGGACCTGTTCCGGCATCGTGCACCTCCGCAGTCTCTACTCGGATACTTCCCTCGGCGCCAGCTTCTTCCTTGAGCCGATCGCCCGCGAGAAGATGAACGCGCTGGCGCTCATCTCGAGCCAGAACGTCAGGAGCCGCCACAGCACGACGGTCGCGCCGACGAGGTACGCGGGGGCCTGCGCGTGGAGGAGCCCCGCGAGCGCCGCCTCGCTGACCCCGGCGCCGCCGGGCGACGGTGTCGCGGACCCGACGACCTGCACGGCGAGCATCCCGAGGACGACCGGCAGCCACGGCACTCGCAGCCCGAACCCGCGCAGCAGCACGAACGGCACCGAGAACAGCAGCGCGCGGGAGACGCACGTCGCGGCGAGCGCGAGCAGGAGCCCGAGCGGGCGACGGCGCACGGCGTGGCGCAGCGTCGCGGCCGAAGCGGACACCTCGGCCGAGATGCGCTCCCCGAGGCGCTCCTCCCGCTTCCCCGCGCCCACGCGCGCGATTCGCCTGACCGCTGCGGCGGCGGCGCCGGGCATGAGCGCGACGAACGCGAGCAGCGCCACCGACAGCAGGAGCACGGCGACGAGCCCGAGGACCGCGCCGGTCCAGCGCGGGCCGAGGACGCCGGGCAGGACGATCGCCGCCACGAGCGCGGCGATGCCGAAGAACGCGCTGGTGACGACGCCGTGCAGTCCGACGACCGCGGCCGCCTCGCCCGGAGCGAGCCCCTCGCGCGTGAGCAGCCACGTCCACGTGGGAATCGAGCCGGAAGCGAACGGCGTCACGGCGCTCGGGAACGATCCGGCGAGGTAGATGCGCGCCATCCGGCGAAGGTCCCGCGGGGCGAGCCGCCCCGTGAGCGCGCCGAATACCACCGCCTCAGCGAGCCATGCAGCCAGCACGATCGCGAGCGATGTCGCGATCGCACGCGGCGCTCCGCTCGCGGCCGCAAGCGTCCGCGCGTCGACGGTCGCGACGCCGAGTCCGAGCGCCACGATCGCGCCGATCGCGACGGCGACGGCTGAGCCGCGCCGGAGCGCGCGGTGCGAAGGCAGGCGCGCGAGGGTTGTGGCGCCGGGAGCGGCCGGCGCGGTCGCGTCGTCGTTCATGGCGACGAGTATGCCCGGGACGGGGCGTGCGGGAAAACCCGGTGACGGGGAGGGCTGAGGCGGCCGGGGTCGCGGAGGCCGGACGCGTCCGCCCGGATAGCTAGGCGGCGTGCGTGAGCGGCGCGTCCTGCGACGCCACCTCCACCCGCACGTGCGCAAGGCCGCTCGCGTCCAGCCGTTCGCGCAGCGCGCGTTCGGCCAGCGCCGGCAGGTTGTTCTGCTGGCTGACGTGCATGCCGAACACGGCGCGCAGGCCTTCGTGCGCGAGCCGCCCGAGAGCGTCGGCGGCCGCGTCGTTGCTCAGATGGCCCCGGTCGCTCGCTATCCGGCGCCGCAGGAAGAGCGGGTACGGAGATCGGA
>JAJZPX010000004.1 GCA_021811025.1 Actinomycetes bacterium | reverse complement strand
CATGGCCGCGGATGGGTTGCGCAACGACGAGATCGCCGCGAGGCTTTCCACGCGCAGGGAGATCGTCAGCAAGTGGCGCAAGCGCTTCGCAGAAAGACGGCTGGCGGGGCTCGAGGAGCTGCCGCGTCAGGGAAGACCGGCTGTCTTTTCCCCCTCAGGTCGTCGTCGAGATCAAGGCCATAGCGTGTGAGCTGCCCCGGAAGCTGGGCGTGCCGTTCTCGCACTTGAGCGTCGCGGACATCCGGGACGCCGCGATCGAGCGAGGTGTCGTGGCCGCGCCCATCGCCCGCGACGCGCGCCCGCGCCCACGCGCCGCGCGGCGGGAATCGGTTGACGCTTCGTGCTCGCCGCGCGACACTCGGATTCACACTAAGCCGGCACTTAGGGTGGAATCCGATGGACAGCGTCGGGCGGATCGATCCGCGGCAGCACCTCTCGGTCATCGCCGAGCCGAACAGGCTCGGCGTCCTTCGTCGCCTGATGGCCGCACCCGCGACGCTCTCGCAGCTGGCGCGCTCGTTCGGCACCTATCCGGCCTGGGTGCGTCACCACGTGCTCCGCCTCCAGGAAGCGGGCCTCGTCGAACTCGCCGAGGTCCGCACCACTCGCAACTACACGGAGAAGTACTACCGGGCCACGGCGCCCGCGTTCTCGGTCCACGCGCTGGTTACGCCCGACTTCGGCAAGGGTCGCGCCGTGGTGGCGCTCGGCAGCCACGACCTGGCGCTCGAGGCGCTCGCCACGCTCGTCAGCGCGGGCAAGGGCGGGATCGACGTCGTGCCCGCTGCCATCGGCAGCCTCGACGGGCTCGTCGCGCTGCGCCAGGGGCTCGCCGACCTGGCGGGCTGCCACCTCCTCGACCCCGAGACCGGCACGTTCAACCTCCCGTACGTGCGCCACCTGTTCCCCGAGCGGTCGGTCGTGCTCGTCACGCTCGCCGAGCGTGAGCAGGGGATGATCGTCCCGCCGGGCAATCCGCTCGGCGTCCGCGGGGTCGAGGACCTCGGCCGAGGAGACGTGAGGCTCGCGAACCGGAACGGCGGCTCCGGCACGCGGCTGTGGCTGGACCGCCGGCTGCGCGAGATCGGCATACCGCACGACGCGGTGCCGGGCTACGCGGACGAGCACGCCACTCACACCGAGGTGGCCGAGGCGGTGCTCGCGGGGAAGGCCGACGCCGGGATCGGGATTCGCGCCGCCGCTTCGGCGCGCGAGCTCGACTTCCTCCCGCTGTTCGAGGAGCGGTACGACCTCGTCGTGCCGGCGGACCACCTCGACGACCCCGGGATCGCATCGCTGCTGGAGGCGCTCACCTCCGGCGGCTTCCGAAAGACGCTGAGGCATCTCGGGGGCTACGCCACCCGGCACACCGGCGACCAGGAACGGCTCGCCGTCTGAAGCTTCGATCCGCACCAGGAAGGGGTACGACATGACGCGACGGCTGGCGGCGCTACTGTTGACGGCGGCGATGCTGCTCTGGTCGGCGGCACCGCTCGCACCTGCGGCGGGGGCGGCGGTGAGCCCGATGGCGGCCGGCACGTTCACGGGCGGCCCGGACCAGGCCCCGCTGTTCGTGCTGAACGACCACACGCCGATCGCCGTGCACTTCACGGCGTCCGGGCTCGCCACGTCCACCGCGTACTACGCGAAGGTGCGCTTCACCGTGGGCACGACTCCGAGCGGGAGCACGAACCGCGGCTGGACCTGGAACCCCACGACGCAGCAGTGGGCGCAGGAGCGCGGGCCGTGGACGGACTGCCCGCAGATCAGCACGGACGCGTCCGGCCACATCTCGAGCGGCGCCGGGTGGATGTACGCGGCCTTCGGTGACGAGAACGCCGCGGGCTCCTTCCACATCATGATCTCGCTCTCGCAGACCGGCTCGGGCTCGACCTACAACAGCAGCATCGTGCCCACGGTGACAGTGCTCGACGTGAAGTCGGCGGGAACGCGCGTGCACAACGGCATCGCGACCGGAGCCCAGGCCGCGAAGAAGGCGCAGCTGTCGCAAGACACCTCGCTCGGCGTCGTATACAGCCTGCAGAAGACCGAGGCGAACGGTCTCGACGACGACTTCAACGGCGTCGTGGACGACGAGGACTACGGGCTCGCGGGCAAGACCGGCGACTTCCGCTTCGGCGCTCCGGCGACGACGCCCGTCAAGGTGAACCTCAACAACGTCGACTGGGCGCCTTCGGTCGGGTTCGTCACCGGTCCTCCCGACGTCGATCTCGCGATAGGCGCTACGGACACGCAGGAGCCCACGCCGCCGACGGCGCTGGCGGCTGAGCCGAAGGCCAAGGGCGCGGTCTCGCTCACGTGGGATCCCGCCACCGACAACGTCGGCGTCGCCGAGTATCGGGTGTACCGTTGGATCCCCTCGGCCGACGGCACGCAGTTCACGGTCCCGCACGTGCGGATCGCCACCGTCTCCGGGACGTCGTACGAGGACACGGACACGGCGGACGGGACGACGTACGCGTACGAGGTGCGCGCGATGGACGCGGCGACCAACGAGAGCGCGCGGTCGGCTGCCGCGACGGCCGCCGCCGACGCGAGCGGTCCGGCGGCTGTGGCCGATCTCTCCGCGCTGCCCGATGCGGGCGCCGCGACCGCGACGGTGACGTGGACCGTGCCCGCGGACGCGGCCGAGTACCAGCTGCGATACGTCGAGGGCAGCACGATCGACACCGCGGCGTTCGACGGCGCGACGACCGTCACGGTCGGCCCGCCGTCCGCCGCGGGCACGACGGAGACGGCGACCGTGGGCGGCCTCACGAAGGGCCGCACGTACGCGTTCGCGCTGCGGTCGCGCGACGCGCTCGGCAACTGGTCGGATCTCTCGAACATAGCCACGGTCACCCCGAGGGGCGCCGGCTCCGTCGGCGGGCTGCTGTGGGGAGCGGATCGATACGAGACGGCGATCAAGGCCTCGAAGAGCGCATTCGCGACCGGCAGCGTCGACACCGTGGTTCTGGCGACGGGGCACGACTTCGCCGACGCGCTGTCGGCGTCGGCGCTCTGCGGCTCGTACGGCTCGCCGCTTCTGCTGTCGCGCGGCACACCCGACCCCCGCGTGCGCGACGAGATCCAGCGCCTCGGGGCTCACAACGTCATCATCCTCGGAGGCATGCCGTCGGTCCCGCAGGCGGTGGAGGACGACCTCGAGCACGCCGGGCTCACCGTGGAGCGGATGAACGGGAAGAACCGCTACGACACCGCGGCGATGATCGCCAAGCGCGTGCACGACCGTGGCGGATCGACGAAGGCGTTCTTCGTCCGAGGCGACGAGTATCCCGACGGGCTGTCCGTCGCGCCGTTCGCGTCGAACGAGAAGATGCCGGTTCTGCTCGTCAAGACCGACCGGATACCTCCCGAGACCTCACAGGCGATCGCGGACGACGGGATCACCGGCGGTGTCGTGGCGGGAGACGGGTCCGCCGTCGCCACGTCCACTTACAACACCCTGGCCGGGATGCTTTCCGGCTCGCTCGTCCGCAGGTCCGGCGGCGACCGTTACGGGACCGCCGCCGCCATCGCCGACTTCTGCGTCGGGCAAGGCTGGGGCGGGTTCGGCTACGTCGGCGTCGCGTTGGGCACCAGCTTCCCGGACGCCCTCGGAGGCGGGGTCGCGGCGGGCGCGCACGGAGGCGTGCTGCTCCTCAGTAAGCCGGCCTCGCTTCCGGATCCGATCGCGGCGCTCCTCACCGCGCACCGGCTCGAGGTCGAGGACGTGGAGCCTTACGGTGGGACGCTCGCGCAGTCGGCCGCGATACGCGGTGCCGTCAAGGGCATCTTGAAGTAGGAGTGGCCGGGGGCCGCCCGCGAGCGGCCCCCCGGTGCGGACGCGATGAAGAGACAAGCCCGACTGCTCGCGACAACCGGCGCCGTCCTCGCGGTGCTCGCCGCGGCCGCGTTCGGCTTCGAGCGCTGGTACGAGGCCGGCCCGGGATCGACGCACGCGTACGCGGTGGTAGTGACCAGAGACGGACGCGAGATGCACCGGTTCAGCCTGGCGGAGCTGCAGCGCCTGCACGCCAGGACCGTGAAGATGCAGGGCCAGGACGAGACGGGCCCGACGCTGCTCTCGGTGCTTCGCGCGGCCGGGATCGACGCCTTCTCGGCTGTGACGATCACGGGGCTCGGCGTGCGCGACAAGGGCGAGCTCGAACTGGAGCGAAAGCAGGTCGACGATCGGGTGCTGCTGGACATCGCGAAGCGCGGGACGGCGAAGTTGTGCGGTCCCGACATCCCGTACGCGTCGCGCGTGCGCGACGTCATCCGGCTGGCCGTCCGATGAAGGGCCGCCTGACGACGCGCGAGCTGACCGCGCTGGCGCTCATTAGCTCGCTCATCGTGCTCGGAAAGTCGCTGTTCCGGCTGCCCATCCACGTCCCAGGCCACTCTGGCATCTTCTGGATGGCCCTGCTGGTCGTCGGCAGGGGCGTCGTGCGACGACCGACGGCGGGGACGCTCATGGGGTTCGTCTCGGGGGTGCTCGCGCTCGCCCTCGCGCCCGGGCGCGAGGGTGCGCTCGTGGCCGTGAAGTACCTCGCCGCGGGAGCGGCCGTCGACGCGTATCTGGCGCTGATCGGCGGGCGTCTGACCTCGGTGGTCGCCGCGGTCGTGGTAGGCGCGGTGTCGAACACGGCGAAGCTGGTGACGTCGCTGCTGCTCGGCTTCGCGCTGGGCGTGCCCGGGGGCTACATCGCGGTCGGCCTCGGCCTCGCGACGATCACGCACATCGCGTTCGGCGGGCTGGGCGGCCTGCTCGGCTCGCTGGTGCTCGATAGGCTCGCGAAGACGGGGCTGCCGCAGTTCGTCGGCCTCCGAAGGCCGGCCGAGGCGGTGGAGCCATGATGCTGCGCCGAAGGACCGTCGGGCTCCTCGTCCTCGCCGCGATCGCGGCGTGGAACCTGCCGCTGCTCGCCGGAGCCGCACAGGCGGAGCCGTGGCGGGAGTGGACCTCGGCGAACGAGGCGAGGCTGCCGCGCGGCGTGCGTTCGTCGTGGATGCTCGGCGCGCTCGAGTCGCAGGGCGGGATCGCGTGGAGCGGCACGGTGCCGCGCGTACGGTCGGTGGACGCGTTCCCCGGCGGGTTCGTGATCACGGACTCCGAGCGGCAGAAGATCGTGGAGTGGACGCCGTCGAAGGTGACCGCGTGGGCCACGCCCGGGCGGTCGTGGTACGCGCAGCGCCTCTCGAACGGGGACTTCCTGCTGGCGCTGCGCGACGACCTGAAGGTGGTCGAGCTCTCGCGGGACGGAGGGTCGACCCTCGTCTACGGGACCGGCGAGTCGACGCACGACGGGCTCGGAGTGATGGACCCCTTCGGGGTCGAGCGCCTGAACGACGCGCCTGACGGGCGGCTGCTGATCGCCGAGAGCGTTCGCGGGCCGCGGGTCGCCGAGGTCGACCCGGCGCGGGGAGTCGTATGGGAGGCGCCCGGCGGGATCGCGAAGGCGAAGTCGGCGCACTGGCTGCACGACGGCGCCGAGGTCATCGTCGCGGACGAGCAGCTGAAGGAGGTACGCATCTACGACCGGGCGACGTCGCGCGTCGTGTGGTCGTTCGGGGCGGCCGACGTCGCGGGCCTGCAGGAGAAGCGGTACGACCCGGCGAGCGCCGCGGCCGCGACGGGGCCCGACGGGCGGGAGCACGTCTACATCGCCGACGACTACGACCTCAGCGGACCGGGCGGCCGCGTGCTCGACGTGGACCGCGCGACCAAGACGGTACTGAACGAGTTCGGCGCGCAGGACGGCTCGGCCGAGGACGTCACGAACCCTCGCGGGATCGACGTCGGCCCGGACGGCACGGTGTACGTCGCCGACGACTTCGGCAAGGGCGGAGAGGGCCGCGTGCTCGCGTACGGCTACCAGGCCTCCGGTGAGACACCGGTGGCGAGCGTGGGATCCGACTTCGACGACAAGCAGGTGCGCTCGATCACGTGGCAGGCCTCACTGCCGGAAGGGACGTCGGTCGAGATGCTGTACAGCCTCGACGGAGGGGCCTCCTGGGCGTCGGCCGGCACTTCCGGCAGCTTCACGTTCCCGTCGGGCACGCACGGCAGAGTGAGGTACAAGGCGAGGCTCGCCACGACGGACGCGCGGACGACCCCGGCGCTGACCGGTGTCACCGTGCGCTGGCTGCCGCTGGGTGTGGCGCCGGCTCCCGAGACATCGGGCGGAGGAGAGACGTCGGGCACGCCGGCGGGAAGCGGGACCTCCGGCGGGAGCGAGACCGCGACGGGCTCGCAGGCGGGCGGCTCGACGCGCGTGAGGGTGCGGCTCGGGACGGCCGGCGGCGCGGGGAACGGCGGTACGGGCGGCCCGGGGGCGGCCGGGACGGGCGGTGCCGGACAGGGCGGGATCGGCGCCGGCGCCGGAAGCGGGTCGCGCACGGGCCTGCTCTTCGAGCGCGTCGACGAGAAGCAGACGTCCCAGCCCGCCGACGCTTCCGAGCCGCCGAGGGGGGCGACCCGCGCGGGCGTCTCGATCCTCGGCACCCTGTACGGCCTCGGCCTGCTGCTGCGGCCCCGGCCGTGGCTCGTTCCGATCTGACACAAACCCGGGAAGGCGTCCACATGGAGGAATCGCTCGTCCGCTTGTTCGACCGGGCCATCTACGGGCTGTCGCACCCGGAGGTGTTCGCGTACGCGGTCGCCACCGCGCTGTTCTACCCCGCACTGTGGGTCATGTTCGGCGCGCTCGTGCTCGTGATCGTCGAGGCCGGCCGCTTGACGGCTGAGCTCCTGGTGCGGCGAGGCAAGCGTTCCGTGCCCGGGATGGAGGCGCTCGCGAAGTCCGTTCGCGGGGACCTCGCCGCCGGGAAGGGCGCGGAGGCGCTCGCGACGCTCAAAGGGCTCAGGCACGGGCGGCTCACCGCCTCGTTCGTCGACAGCCTCTCCGGGCCGGAGGCGCTGACGCGGGTGAAGCTCACGAAGACGCTGAACGACATCGAGATCCTCGCGGGCAAGCGGCTCGAGAAGATGCGAATCCTCGTGCGCGTCGCGCCCATCCTCGGCTTGATGACGACGCTCATCCCGATCAGTCCCGCGCTCGTCGCGCTCGCGAACGGCGACGTGCAAACGCTGTCGAACAAGCTGGTCGTGGCGTTCTCGACGACGGTGCTCGGCCTCGTCATCGGCGGCGCGGCGTTCCTCATCGCAGTGGTTCGCGATCGCCTCTACACCCAGGACCTCTCGGACATCGAATACGTCCTCGACCTTCTGGAGCTGCCCCATGAAGCCGCGTAGGGGTTCGTTCATGTCGCGCCGCCGGAGCATCTCGGCGGACCTGCACCACGAAGAGCCCGCCACCGCCGTGGTCAACTTGTTCGACGTCGCCCTGCTCATCGGCGTCGGGTTCCTCGTAGTGGCGCTCTCCGGCTTCGGCCTGAAGGAGCTGCTCTCGAAAGGCGACCTCACGATCGTGAAGGATCCCGGCGGGCCGAACATGGAGCTCATTCAGAAGAAGGGCGACAAGATCGAGCGCCTGCGCAACACGGGGCAGCGGGCACAGGTCGGCGGCACGCCGATAGGGACCGTGTATCGCCTGGACAACGGCAACGTGGTTTGGCTGCCGACGACCGAGACCGGAGGGAACTAGATGCGCGCGTACGTATGCTTCGACGACACCGACACGCTGGACTGCGGGCGCGGCACGGGCAAGCTCGTGCGATGGTTCGCCGGGAACGAGCTGCCCGAGGGCGTGACGCTGTGGGGCGTCGTGCGGCAGCAGCTCCTCGTGGACCCCGCGATCCCCTACACGTCGCACAACAGCTCCGCGTGCGCGATCCTCGACGTCCCCGACCGCTCGGTGGCGCCGCTCCTCGCCGAGCGCGCCGCGGAGCACGTCGCGAGGCACTTCGTCGAGGGCAGCGATCCCGGCGTGTGCGTGGCGTGCGAGGGCGACGAGGCGCTGGAGCGGCTGATCTCGTTCGGCCGGTTGGCGGCTCGCCGTGTGACGACGCAGGCGGAGGCGATGCAGGCCGCACGGGGCGCTCACCTCGCGGGGCTGGGCGGGACGAACGACGGCATCATCGGCGCGGCCGCGGGAGCCGGGCTGTCGGCATGGGGCTGGTCTGGGCGCTTCGTTGAGTTCGGCCGGCTGCGCGACTGGCCGGAAGAGGTGACCGTCGGCGCGTTGGAGGACGGCGGCATGACGGTCCTGCCCATCGAGCGCAACGTCGCGACGCCTCGCCTCGACGACGTGGTGCGCACGAACGGCTGGCTCCGACCGAACCTGTGGGGCGGAGAGGCGGCGGTGCCGATCGTGCCGGAATCGCCGGGCGTCTGGCTCAGCCTGCCCGTGAAGCAGCCCAAGGCGAAGAGCGCGTAGCCTTCTATCGGCGAACGGCGGAGGAATCCGCGCGTGGATGGCGAACACTTGTTCGTAGAGGCCGCCGCGCCCCCTCCTCGGCGGCCGAGTTCCGGCTCGCTTCGTGGAGGGGGTATCGCATGCGCTTCCGTCGTGCGTTCGCGGCCGTCCTGGGCTGTCTGCTGTGGGCCTTGCCCGCTCCTGCGTCGGCAGGTGAGCTCCGGCCCCCGGTGCCCGGCAAGATGCTGATCGCGTTCGGGGTCCCGTGCGCCGTCGGGGTGCACCGGGGGCTGGACCTTGCGGCAGCCGAGGGGCAGCCCGTCTCCGCCCCGGTAGCTGGGACCGTGTCCTTCGCGGGGCGACTGCCGTCCGAGGGGGGCGAGGTCCTCGGCGTCACGATAGTCACTTCGGGAGGGCTGAAGGTCACGTGCCTCCCGCTCACCTCGTTGCACGTGGAGAAAGGGCGCGCGGTGAGCGCCGGGAGCGTGCTGGGCGAGCTCGCGGCGGAGGGCGACGCGTCGTCGCGGCAGGCGCACGTGCATCTCAGCGTCCGGCAGGGGGAGACGTACCTGGATCCTGCCGAGCTGATGGCAGAGGAGCCGCCCGAGCCGCCTCCCGTGCAGCCGCAGCCTGCCGCCCCGCCCGCTCCGGTGCGCGCGCCCGGTCCTCGAACGCCGGTTCCCGCCGTGCCCGAGGTCGCTGTGCCGGACGCGCCGCATGTCGCCGCTCCGCACGTCGCCGCCCCGCCGCCCGCCGCGGCCGCCGCGTTCTCCGTGGCGGCGCTCGTGCCGCGAGCGGCCGGAGCGCTGCGGGGACGGGCCATGCACGTGCCTCTGCGCCCTGCCGCCCCGCCCCCGGTGCCGCTTCCCGACCTTGAGGCGTTCGGGGAACGGCTGAGATCGGGCGCCGTCGCGCTCGGCGTGCTGATGGTCGCAGTCGCGCTGCTGTCTCCCGCCTGGCGAAGGAGGCCCCGGCTCGGATCGGTCGCGGAGGCCGTCCCCGTGCGTCTGCACAGGAGGTGCTGACGCTCAGACTCGAGGAAACGCCGCGGAGCGTGTCAGACCCGAGGGTCAGAGTGCCGTTGTGCAGGGCGGGGGTCGGTGATACACTTCGGAGGCTCATTTCCTGCTCCGGGCAGACGCCTTCACAAGTCCCGGGGCCGACTCAAGTCCGGAGGAGGTGAACGAATGAAGGCTTACGAGCTCATGCTCGTCCTCGACCCTTCCCTCGACGAAGAGGCTCGCGCCGCTGCGCTCGAGAAGATCAACGGCATCATCGCCGTGGACGGAGGCGTCGTCGATTCCACCGAGGCGTGGGGGCGCCGCCGCCTCGCCTACGAGATCGACGGTCTCACCGACGGTGACTACACCGTCGTGCACTTCCACGCGCCGACCGCCAACGTCGCCGAGTTGGACCGCGTCCTGCACATCACGGATCCGGTGGTCCGCTTCATGATCGTCCGTCGGGACGGCCATGAAAAGGCGGCCGAGAAGAAGGCGGGCGAGTGACGCCCGCAGTAAGGCGAGGTGTTTGGAATGAGCATCAACCGCGTGATGATCACGGGGAATCTGACGAAGGATCCCGAACTGCGTTCGACCGGCAGCGGCATGAGCGTGCTCAAGCTGCGTGTGGCCGTCAACGACCGGCGCAAGAACGCGACGAGCGGTGAGTGGGAGGACTTTCCCAACTACTTCGACGTCACGACGTTCGCCGGCAGAGCGGAAGGGCTTGCGAAGATCCTCCACAAGGGCTCGAAGATCGCCGTCGACGGCAAGCTGCGCTGGCGCGAGTGGGAGAGCCCGGCCGGAGAGAAGCGCTCGGGCGTCGAGATCATCGCCGACGACATCGAGCCGTTGAGCCCTCGCGAGGGCGGCGGGACGTACGAGCCGTCGGGCGGGGTCTCCGCCGGCTCGCAGCCGGCGGGAGACCTGGACGGCGAGGAGATCCCGTTCTAGCGCATGACGCTTCAGGGCACGCGGCGGACCCCTCCCGCCTGCGTCGCCTGTGACCCGTCTCGGAACGAGACGAGGAAGGGAGGTAGAAGGGGAAATGGCCGAGTACGCACGCAAGCCGAAGCGTAAGTTCTGCGTGTTCTGCAAGGACCACGTCGAGTACGTGGACTACAAGGACAGCCAGATGCTGCGCAAGTTCATGACCGACCGCGGCAAGATCAAGCCGCGTCGGGTGTCGGGCAACTGCGCCCAGCACCAGCACCAGGTGTCGATCGCCATCAAGCGCGCGCGCGAGGTGGCGCTGCTGCCCTACGCGGTGCCCGTGATCAGCAGCAAGACGGAAGGCAAGGGAAGGCGCGGCTAGATGCGGCCGACGTTCGCCGACATGCGCGACGCCGTTCTGGTGAGCCTGGGATGCCTGGTCGCCTCTCTGCTCGTGCTCGGGGCGCCGGTGCTCGGCGTCCCTCTGTGCGCGCTGGCGCTCGCGTGGCTCACATACCGCCGGGGCGTGCTCTTCGCGGGCGTCGTGGTGCTCGCGGCGACGGCCGTTGCCGCGTCGGGCGGCCTTCTCCCGGGTCTGCTGACCGGCGCGGTGCTCGCGGTCGCGGGGCCGTACGCGGCGCTCGCGCTGCGCAAGCGCTCGCCCTGGCACGTGGTCGGCGTGGTGTCCGCCGTCGCGCTCGCCGGCGCTTTCGGAGCGCTCGCGCTCGAGGCGGCCGCCGGCCATACGGACGTCATCGGGTTGATGCAGCGCTCCAGCGCGGAGTTGCTCGACATCCTCGCCAAGTCGGCCGGTGGCTCGGTCTCGCCGAGCCAGGTCGCGGTGATGCTGCAGAGCGCTCGCGAGGGGCTCCACCAGTGGCCGGCGTTTCTCGTGGTCGAATCGGGCCTCGCCGGGCTGATCGCCACGTACGTGGTGGGGTGGCAGGCGCGCAGCGCGGGCGTGGAAGAGGCACGCGCGCTGCCGCCGCTCGACCGGCTGGACTTGAGCTGGCATCTGACGTGGGGCATCATCGCCGGGCTCGGACTGCTGGCGGTGTCGCGCTTCACGCGCCAGCCCGACGGCGCGGCCGCGCTAGTCGGCCTGAACGTAGTGCGCGTGACCGGAGCGCTGCTCGCCGTGCAGGGCCTGGCGGTTTTCGCGGGCCTGTACAAGAAGGCGGGGATGGGCCGTGTCGGCCGCGGGGTAGGGTACGTGTTCCTCGCGATCACCGAGCCGATGACCGCCGTGCTCGTGCCGATGGGCCTCGTCGGCCTCACCGGCCTGATCGACCTGTGGGTGAACCTGCGGAAGCTCCCTCGGGGGAGCGAGGCGCAGCCGGCCGAAGAGATCGAACAGCCGACCGGCGAGGAATGAGAACAGGACCTGGGGCGTCGGCGTGCAAGCCGGCGGCCGGGGAAGGAGAAACTCGATGAAGGTCATCCTTCTGGACGAGGTGAAGGGGAAGGGCCGTGAGGGCGAGGTCGTGGACGTCGCCCGTGGGTTCGCGGTGAACTACCTCTTCCCCCGAAAGCTCGCGGTGGAGGCCACCGCGGGGAACCTCAAGCAGCTCGATGCGCGCAAGGGCAACATCGCGAAGCGCGAGACCGCCAGGCGGGCCGAGGCGGAGGAGCTCGCGTCGGCGATCGCGGGGAAGCGGATCGTCGTCGAGGCCAAGGCCGGCGAGGAGGGCCGCCTGTACGGCTCCGTCACGTCGGGCATGGTGGCCGAGGCGATCGCGGACCAGCTCGGCGTCGACGTGGAAAAGCGCCGGCTCGACATCCACGGGCACATCAAGAGCCTCGGCGAGCATCCGGTGACGGTCGCGGTGCACGAGAACGTGAAGGCCGAGCTGATCGTGCGGATCGTGCCGGTCGGCGGCGCGGCCGAGGCGCAGATGGTCGCGGCCGCCGAGGAGGCGCACGCCGAAGAGCCTGCCGCCGAGGCAGCGGAGGGCGAAGAGCCTGCCGCCGAGCCCGAGCCGGAGGACTCCGCCGAAGGGCCCGAGGCCGCCGAGTGACCGTGCGGCCCGATCGAAGGCCCCGGCCGAGGACACCCTCGGCCGGGGGCCGAGGGCCGGGCGGAGAAAGTCGCGAATCTGTGGATTCGTGTGGATAACACGAAGTCCGCAGGCCCGGCCGCCGAGCGTTGTGGACAACCCCGGGGTGGCCGGTACCATCCCCTTCCTTTGTGTCAGAGCCGAGCGCTACGGTAGCACCGGCCCCGGTCGGATCCCTCGAGCGGGGCCGACGACAGCGTCGGACACGGAGGGGAGGAACGACGCGATGGCGGTTGAGAGCGCCGGCATCCGTTCGATCTCGGCGGCCGAGCGCATCCCTCCCCATAATCTCGAGGCCGAGCAGTCCCTGCTCGGCTCGATGTTCCTCTCTCTGGACGCCGCCGAGGCGGTCGCCGTCGAGCTGAAGGAATCCGACTTCTACCGGCCGGCCCATGCGCGCATCTTCTCGGCGGTCGAGCACCTCCTCGGCCGCGGGGAGCCTATCGATATCATCACCGTCGCCGACCGGCTCGAGTCTGCCGGCGAGATCGAGAGCGTCGGGGGCAAGCCGTACCTGCTCACGATCACGAACGTCGTGCCCACGGCGGCGAACGCGATGCACTACGCGGGCATCGTGAAGCGCGCGGCCACCATGCGCCGCCTCATCTACGCCGGGACCCGAATCGCTACGCTCGGATACGAGAGCGGCGACGAGATCGGCGAGACCGTGGAGAGCGCCGAGCGCCTGCTGTTCGAGGTCACCAACGAACGCGTGGCGGCCAACTTCAAGGGTATGAACGAGCTGCTCAAGCGCGGCTTCGAGCAGATCGCGGAGCTGTCCGAGCAGAAGAAGCACATCACCGGCGTCCCAACCGGCTTCACCGACTTGGACCGGATACTCGCCGGCATGCACCGCGGCGACCTCATCATCCTCGCCGCACGGCCGTCGGTCGGAAAGACGGCGTTCGCCCTCAACGTCGCCGTCAACGCGGCGAGGGCGGGCACGAAGGTCGCGATTTTCAGCCTGGAAATGTCGTCCGAGCAGCTGGTGCAGCGCATCCTGTGCGCCGAGGCCGCCATCGACGGGCAGCGGCTGCGGACCGGCTACGTCGACGACGCGGACTGGCCGAAGATCATGCAGGCGATGGGCCGCCTCGACAAGTGCGACATCCACGTGGACGACACTCCCGCGAGCTCGATCCTCGAGGTGCGGAGCAAGGCGAGGAGGCTCTTCAAGGAGGCCGGCCAGGGGCTCGTCATCGTGGACTACCTCCAGTTGATGCAGCCGCAGAACCGCCGCACCGAGAACCGCCAGGTGGAGGTCGCCGAGATCAGCCGCGGCCTGAAGATACTGGCGAAGGAGCTCGACGTGCCCGTGCTCGCCCTGTCGCAGCTGTCGCGCGCTGTCGAGCAGCGCGTCGGCAAGCGCCCGCAGCTCTCCGACCTTCGCGAGAGCGGCAGCCTTGAACAAGACAGCGACGTGGTCATGTTCATCCACCGCGACACGAACCCGCGCAGCTCCTCGGACGAGTACGGCGACGAGCACGAGGGCAAGCTGCCGCCGAAGGGCGAGGCCGAGATCATCGTCGCGAAGCACCGCAACGGGCCGGTGGACAGTTGCACGCTCGCGTACCAGTCGCAGTGGACGAAGTTCCAGAATCTCGCGAGAGTGAGGTAGGGGGAGAGGGAGATGCTTGCGCTGACGTTCAGAACCGGCGAGGAGGAGCCGGTGCTGCTGGACCCGATGACCGGCCGATGCTACGAGTTCGAGGAGGCGGGGCTCCCCGAGTCGTTGAAGGAGTTCCTGCTGGCGTTGGCCTCGTCGCCCGCGCTGCGAGCGGCCGCCGCCGAGGGGACGGCCGCCTAGCTCGACAGCATCCTCTCGAACTCGTTCTTGTCCCAGCCCACCATCGCCCTGTCGCCCACGCGTATCACCGGCACGCCGTACTGCCCGGTCGACGTGACCATGTCCCTCAGGGCCTCGCGGTCCTTGCTCACGTCGTGGTCGACGTACTCGAGCCCTCGCTCGGCGAAGTACCTCTTCGCCATCGTGCAGTAGGGTCAAGTGGGCGTCGTGTAGATGACGATCCGCTTGGTGCTCGTCTCAGGCATGACCGCTCCTTTCGGCCGCACGCCCTCTGGTACCCCCACCATCAGGCCGACAAACGG
The DNA here is from genome assembly GCA_021811025.1 of Actinomycetes bacterium. Taxonomy (GTDB): domain Bacteria; phylum Actinomycetota; class Coriobacteriia; order Anaerosomatales; family JAJZPX01; genus JAJZPX01. The sequence continues at coordinate 5,380 of JAJZPX010000004.1, read as the reverse complement.
GGGGAGTAATATGTCCGGGAGCGGAAGGGGGGCCGGGTGGCCGAGAGGTACGACGTCGTCATCGTGGGGGCGGGGCCCGGCGGCATCTTCGCCGCGCTCGAGCTCTCGCGCTCGAGCGGGTTGCGCGTGCTGATCGTCGAGAAGGGGCACGCCCTGTCGCGCCGCTCGTGCCCGGGGCGCGAGCGCGGGTGCAGCGGGTGCAAGGTGTGCGCGATCATGACCGGCTGGGGCGGCGCCGGAGCGTTCTCGGACGGCAAGCTGACGCTGTCGACGCACGTCGGAGGCTGGCTGGGCGACTACATCGGCCAGGACGCCCTTGCGAAGCTGATCGACTACACCGACTCGGTGTGGCGCCGCCACGGAGCGCCGGACGTGACGTTCGGGCCCGATCCGGATGCGGAGGCCGATCTCGTGCGGCAGGCCTCGCTCGCCGAGATGCAGCTCGTGCCCATGCAGATCCGTCACCTCGGCACGGACAGGTCACCCGACGTGCTCGAGGACATGCACGATCACCTCGTCACCTCCGGCGTCGACATCCGTCTCGACGCGCAAGTGACGCGGATCCTCGCGGACGGCGGGCACGTCACCGGGGTCGAGCTCGACGGCGAGCAGGTCCGGGCGGAAGCCGTGATCGCCGCTCCAGGGCGGGAGGGCGCCGAGTGGCTGGCGTCGCAGGCGAGGGCGCTGGGCGTGCGGCTCACGAACAACGCGGTCGACATCGGCGTGCGCGTCGAGGTCCCCGCGGCGGTGATGGAGCCGCTGACCGAGCCGTTGTACGAGGCGAAGCTCATCTACTACAGCAAGCTGTTCGGCGACCAGGTCCGCACGTTCTGCATGAACCCGTACGGCGAGGTGACGACGGAGAGCTACGGGGACGCGATCACGGTCAACGGGCACAGCTACGCCGAGAAGAGGCTGCCGAACACGAACTTCGCCGCGCTCGTGAGCCAGTCCTTCACGCATCCGTTCCACGAGCCGATCACGTACGGGATGTCCGTCGCGCAGCTCGCGAACCTGCTCTCCGACGGGAACGTGCTCGTGCAGCGCCTCGGTGACCTGCGGTCGGGGCACCGGTCGACCGAGGACCGGCTGCGCCAGTCGGTGCTGACGCCCTCGCTGCCGTCGGCCACGCCGGGAGACCTGTCGTTCGTCCTGCCGTACCGCCACCTCACGGACATCGTCGAGTTCCTCGACGCGATGGACCGCCTCGTGCCGGGAGTCGCGTCGCCGCACACCCTGCTCTACGGAGTCGAGGTGAAGTTCTACAGCTCGCGGCTGGAGCTCGACGAGGACCTGATGACGCAGGTCTCGGGGTTGTACGCCGTCGGTGACGGCGCCGGCGTCACCCGCGGGCTCATTCAGTCGTCGGCGTCCGGCGTCCTCGCCGCTCGGGCGATCCTGCGGTCCCTCGGGCGCTGACCGGCAGACCGGCGGGCCGAAGCGCGCTATCATGGGGGTACCGCCGACCTCTCCGCCGAGTGGCCGGCGTGACTCGCCGGGACGAGCTAAGGGACGCGCGGGATGACCGAGGAAGAGCCGGGGGCACGCGGAGTCCGCGCGTCGACCGTGGTGCTCGCCGCCGCCGTGCTCGTCGCGGCCGCGGTCTTCGCGGTGGTGCTCGCGCTGCAGCAGCCGAGGCTCGTGCAGACCTCTCGGCCGGCGGAAGCCGTCGCGGAGACCACGGAAGCGCCGCTCGTGCCGGTCGACTCGTTCCCCAGGAAAGGTGAGCGCCGCCTGCGGAACCCGCTGGGAATCGCCGCGGACGCGGACCGGCTCTACGTCGCCGAGTCGGACGCGGGCGTCGTGCGGGTGTTCTCCGCCGAGGGGGAGAGCATAGCGGCGATCGCCGTCCCGGTCGCCGCCGGCGTTCCCCGCGCCCAGCCGGGGTCGCTCGCGTTCGTCGCGCCGGGCCGGCTGGCGGTCGTCGACACCGCGGGTAAGCGCGTCGTCGTCCTGTCGACCGCCGCGGGACGCGGGAAGCTCCTGGGCGTCGCGGGCGGGAAGGGCCCGGGCGCGCTTCGGCAGCCGACCGCCGTGGCCGCGGTGCCCGATGGGATGGCGATCTACGACGCCGCGGACCGGAGCCTGAAGGTCTACGACGCGAACGGGCGGTTCGTGCGGCGTGTCGACGAGGGCCTCCGGCCGAGCCTCACGTTCGTGGGCGGGATGGCGCTCGGCGGCGACCGGCTGTACGTCGCGGACTCGAACGCGAGCCGGGTGGTCGTCCTCGACGGCAGCCGCAGCGACTCCTCGGCCGTGCTCCCCGAGCGCTTCAGCCTTCCGCGCGGCCTCGCCTCCTGGCCCGGCGGGGTGCTCGTGGCGGACCCGTTCGCTCCCGCGGTGGACGTGTTCGACCTCGCCGGCAAGCTCCTCGGCCGAGCCGATGCGCCGCGCGGGGGACGGTGGTCCCCGATGGGCGTGGCGTGGTCCGCGGCGACCGGACGGGTGTACGTGACGGATCCGTCGGCGGGCACCGTCGACGTGTTCGAGGTGCGGACGAGATGACGGCGCGGCCCAAGCCTTCAGTCCTCGTCGGCGCGCTGGTTCTCGTGGCCGTCCTGATCGCCGCCGGCGTGGTCGGCGTCGGCCGGTTCGTCGAGCCGCGCCGTCTCGCCGAGGCCCGCGCGCTCTACGAGCGCGGCGCGTACGCGCAGGCGGAACGCGTGCTGCGCGAGGTCCTCGCCCTCGACCGAAACGATCCCTCCGCGCTCGAGCAGCTCGCCGACGTCCTGGGCGCGAAGGGCGACCCGAAGGGCGCGCTCGCGCTGTACGCGAAGGTGCTGGCCTCGAAGCCGCGCGACACGAGCCTGCTGTTGAAGACGGCTTCGCTCGAGCGCCTGACGGGCGACCCACGAACGGCAGCGGAGCACTATCAGCGGGCGTGCGAGATCGACCCGTCGAACGCGAGGGCGAAGGACGATCTCGCCCGGACGCTGTTGCAGCTCGGCCGGACCGACGAAGCCCTGGGCCTGTGGGACGCCTTGGCGAAGGACGAGCGCCTCACGACGGTGGAGCGCGAGCGGTACCTGATAACCGGGGCGGTAACGTGCCTCGACTTCGGCCGGCGCAAGGAGGCCGAGGCGAAGCTTCGCGAGGCGCTTTCGCTGGTTCCGGGCGACCCGCAGGCCCGGGCGCTGCTCAAGAAGGCGGCCGGAAGCTGATCGAAGCTGATCGCAGATTCGCTCAGGGAGTGCAAGGATTGGCCGCTGCCTGTAGAATCTTGCTACGGGGGACACCCTTGTCCCGGAGGTCTTGGACCGGTGCGTCTCGCACCGGCCGTGTCGGCATGAAGGAGCCGAGGTAGGAGGCAATCCCGCAAGGCGGGCAGATCCGATCGGCGCTCACGGGCGGAGGCAACGTCGATCGGGGGGCGGTCTGCGCGCGTCGCTGCTGGTCATAGCCGCAGTGGTGGCTTGCTGCGCGTTGCTTCTCCACACCCCGGCACCGGCGTTCGCGGCCGACACGCAACCGCCGTCGGTCCCCGGCAACGTCACCGCGACCGCCGGCTCGTCCTCGCCCACGATCGCGCTCGTTGCCTGGACCGCGTCCACGGACAACGTGGGCGTCGCCGGCTACCGGATCCTCCGCTCGGTCAGCGTGGGAGGCTACTTCGCGTCGATCGGGACGACGGGCGGGCTCTCGTTCGCCGACAAGACCGGCATCCCGGGTCAGGCTTACTACTACCGTGTCAGCGCGTACGACGCCGCCGGGAACGAGTCGGCGCAGAGCGCGGCGGCGGGGCCGGTACGGGCGACTTGGACGCAGTCGCCCCACGCCACGTACGGCTCCGGGAGCCTCTGCAGCAACTGCCACATTCCACACCGCGCCGCGACCGGTGACTCCATATTCGTGGACAGCGGAGGGCAGGCGGGCGAGCTGTCCGTCTGCTACACGTGCCACGACGGCAACGGGGCGAGCACGAACGTCAAGTCGGGGGCGACGGACTCGTTCGCGCTCACGAGCGGCCACAGCCTCGAGGACCTCATCGACACCGGAACCGTTCGCGACCTCACCAACGCGTGCTCGAGCTGCCACACGCCGCACCGCGAATACACGTCGCGCCCGAAGCTGTGGCGCTCCGCTATCAACTCCGCCACCGTCAACGGCAACGACACCAGCTGGTGCCTCGCGTGTCACAACGACTCCCAGGACTGGTACGTGACCAAGTACGGCGCGTACCCGGCGCTCGACTCCCCCACCAGGGACGCCTCGGGCTACCCCGGCGCGGGGACGTTCCCCGGCCGGACCGTCTACCTCGGGGGATCGACGGACCCGCACTCACAGATCCCGTCCTCGACCTCCCCCGAGACGCGCTCCACCGGCGACTGCCGCTACTGCCACGTCGCTCATCGCTCGCCGCAGAAGTACGACGCGGTAGTCGCGACGTTCGCGCCGTCCACGCCCGCCAGCGTCGTTCGTGACCGCACGGACGGCGACTACGCGACGCTGTGCTTCACGTGTCACAGCGGGGGATCGTGGGAGGCATCGGGGGCGGCGAACGTCAAGCAGTACATCACGGCCGACGGCAACGACACGAGCCTCAGCGCGTTCTCGGGGCACAGGATCAAGACGGCCGGAGGCTTCCTGCCCACCAACGCGCCGATGCCCTGCTACGACTGCCACAACCCCCACGGGTCGGCGAGGGCAACTCACAGCTGCTGGCGGATACCCTCGGCGCCGGCCTCAGCACGACCGGAGGCGCCTCGAGCGTCAGGCACACGTGCCTCAGCTGCCACTCCACGGCCGACGGCTTCGCATGGGACAGCGTGACGGCGACGTACGCGATCGTCCCCGCGCTGGCCACGGTCGAGGGGCTGCTCCGCAACGGCGGCACGTACGGCTCGGGCCCTGACGGGGGCTACAACTGGCTGCGTCTGAAGGACGTCCCGGGGCACAGGAGCGCGGACGCCGCGACGTCCTGCTACACCTGCCACGGCAACGCCGGCGGATCGGCGTCGGCGAACAACGTGCACTCGCCCTCGGCGGGCGTGTCCGGCGGCGGCGTCAACTGCTACACCTGCCACAGCATCTACAAGGATCCGATGGAGGACGGCACGGGCGCGGCTGCGGGCTCGGCTCGGACGAGCTTCTTCCACCACGTCCTCGGCGGCACCATCAACACCGGGTTGCCGGTCTACTACGACGGCGACTACGCGCCCGGCCCAACCGGCGTCTACCCGTCGCTCGCGAACGGGACGGCCGAGACGGTGTTCTGCGTGAGCTGCCATGCCGATCACGACAAGTTCAACGGCAGCAAGGGCGGGAACCTGCGCTCGTCTATCTCGGCGAACACGACGGCAGCGACGGACTTCATCGCGGGCAGCAACGGCGGCGTCTGCGTGAGCTGCCACGGCTCGGCGACCGCCAAGGACACCGCTAA
>JAJZPX010000260.1 GCA_021811025.1 Actinomycetes bacterium | reverse complement strand
GCTCCCCGGCCGATGAGTCCTCGGACACCACGACCTGCAGCGTCTCGCCGTACAGGTCGACGGAGCGCACGAACGGCAACGCGCGGGCGATCGGCATCGCGGCGTGGTAGTCGCCCACCGTCACCTCGACGAGGCGGCCGTCGACGCGCGACTTGATGCCGTCGACGGTGTCCTTCAGCAGTATCCGTCCGGCGTCCATGAACGCGACCTCGGTGCAGCGCTCGGCCTCGTCCATGTAGGGCGTGGCGACCACGATCGTGATCCCGCGTCGGTGGAGCCCTGCAAGGATGCGCCAGAACTCGCGGCGCGAGACGGGATCGACGCCGGTCGTCGGCTCGTCGAGGAAGATCACCGCGGGCTCGTGGATGAGCGTGGCCGCCAGCGCGAGCTTCTGTTTCATGCCGCCGGAGAGGAACTGCGCCTGCCGCTTCTCGAAGCCCGTCAGCCCGGCGAACGCCAGCAACCGCCGCGCCCGCTCGGCCTTCTCCGCCCTCGGCACGCCGCGCAGCTCCGCGTAGAAGTCCAGGTTCTCGGCTACCGTCAGGTCCGGGTAGAGGCTGAACCGCTGCGACATGTAGCCGATGTTGGACTTGATCGGGTCGGGACCGGTGACGACGGAGTCTCCGAGGACGAGCGCGTCCCCCGCGCTCGGCTCGATCACGGTCGCGAGCATGCGGATGAGCGTGGACTTCCCCGCGCCGTCGGGACCGACGAGGCCGAACAGCCCGCCCGCAGGCACCGTGAGGTCGACGTCGTCGACCGCGACGATGTCGCGGAACGCCCGCGTGAGGCCGCGCGCCTCGATTGCGTTCGAGAAGGCCGCCATGCTACAGCGTCACGTCCGCGGGCATCCCGGGCTTGAGCTGCCCGGTCGGATCGGAGACGTCGAGCCTGACCTCGTACACCAGCTTGACGCGCTGGTCCTTCGTCTCAACGGACGCCGGCGTGAACTCGGCCTCGGAAGCGACGGATGTGACGGTGCACGGAAACGTCTTCCCTCCGGTCGAGTCGGTGGTCAGCGTCCCCTTCTGCCCGACCTTCACCTGACCGATCTGCGACTCGGGCACGTAGATCGAGACGGTCAGGTGCTTCACGTCGCCGACGACCGCCAGTGTGCCGCCCGGCGCGGCGTTCTCGCCCAGGGTCGCCGGGACGTCGAGCGCCACGCCGTCGATCGGCGAGGTGACCGCGTAGTAGCCGAGCTGCGCCTGTGCGATCTTGACCTGGATGTTCGCCTGGTCCAGCGCGGCCTGGTCCTGCGCGATCTGCGCGCCGGACTTGTCGTCGTCCTTGTCCTGCTTCAGCGTCGCGGCCGCCGCCGAGACCCCGGCCTGCGCCTGCTGGACCTGGTAGCGCGCCAGCGTCGCGTCCAGCTTGAATAGCACCTGCTCCTTCTTCACCGCGTCGCCACTCTGCACGTCGACTTCGACCACGCGGGCGGGCGCCTGCGTCTGACTCGACACGTTCACGCTGGTGGCCTCTATCGTGCCCGAGCCGCCAAGCGACTCGGCGGCCGACGAGCTTCTCGTCGTCGTCCAGATCGCGTACGCGGCGATCGCGACGATCACCAGCGCCACGACAGGGAGGATCCTCTTCATCTCTTCCTAGCTCCTCGTCTTCCTTGGCCGGCGTTCACTCGCTCTTCGGCCGAATGACCACGTCGGCGGGCACGCCGAGCGGCAAGGTCTCCGGCACGCTCACCGTGACGCGCACCACGCGCGAAAGGTGGACGATCTGGGTCGGGTAGTTCGACGGCGGGAATTCCTCGTTCGCCCCGACGTCTCTGACGCGGCCGTTCAGCACGCCGCGCACCGAGTCGAGCGCGACGTCCGCGGGCACGCCGGCGCGGACCCCGGCCAGCTGCGCGCTCGTCAGGTACGAGTCGACGAGAGTCGGCCCCGCCGGACGGACGGCGACGACGGGCGCACCGACGATCGCGACCTCGCCCGAGTGCATCGCGCCGACGACCACGCCGTCGCACGGCGCTCGCAGGGTTCCCTGCGAGAGCGCGGCCCTCGCCAACTCCACCGCGACCGCCTGCGCCGAGGCGTAGGCGCGCACTATCTCGCTGCCGGACTCGAGCTGCCCGATCGCGTCCGTCAACTGCGAGAGCCCCGACGCGATCCGCCCGCGGCCCGCCTGTGCCTGCGCGAGCCCCTGCCGCAACCTCGGGACTCCCGCCTCCACCTGCTGCAGCTGTGCCTGCAGCTTCGCGAGCCGGGCCTGCTCGGCCGCGATCTTCTGCTTCAGCCCGGCGACCTGCGAGGCGAGAGCGTCGTGGGCGGGCCCGGCGGGAGTCGCGGCAAGCTGCTCCTCCGCGGCGGCAAGCGCCTTGCCGTCAGCCGCGACCTGCGCGCTCAGCTGCGCGACGCCGCCCTTCAGTTGCGACATCCCCGTCTCGGCCTGCGCGAGCGTGCTCTCGAGCTGCGCTTGCGCCTCGATTAGCTTCGCACGCTGCTCCCGCACGGACCCCCGCTGGTCCCGCAGCTCCGACGCCTGGCTCGACAGCGCGTCCGCCTGCGCGAGCTGCCTGCGGTACGCCGCCTGCGCGTTCGCCACCCCGAGGTCGAGCAGCCTCGTGTCGAAGACCGCGACAACCTGCCCCTCGTGAACGATCGATCCCGGAACGACCGTCACGGTCGCCAGAAGGCCCGCGGGCACGGGTCTCGCCCCCGCAGCCGCGGCCGCCCGCTGCTGTGCCGCCGCCGACTGCGACTTCGCGGACACTGCCTTCGAGACGCTCGCCGAGATGTCGGGGATGCCGGCACCCTGCTGCGGCCTCGCGATGCCCACGGTGACGTCGAGCGCGGGCGTCGAAAGCCCCGGGGCCGCGACGGAGACGAGGTCCGCGCGGGTCTCGCCCGCGACGGCGATCCCGCCGCTGCCGGCCCCAGCCCTGGTCGCGCATCCGGCGACGGTCGCCGCGGCGAGCGCGGCCGCGACCGACCCGAGAGCAACGAGCGAGCGCCGCTTCACGCGTTCCCTCCCGCCTGCGCCTCGGTTTCCCGGAACGCCCGGCGCAGCACGGCGAGGCCCGCGCGGACCCGCTCGACCTCCTCGGGCGAGAGCGCCGCGAAGCGCTCGCCGAGGAGCCGCTCGATCCGCGCCTGCACGTTCCGCGCCGCCTCCTCCCCCTCAGGCGTCAACCGCACCTCCGCGCGCCGCCTGTCGTGGTCGTCGGCCACGCGCTCCACCCAGCCGCGCTCCACCAGCACGCTCACGGTGTTCGACATCGTCGGCAGGCTGACGTGCTGCTTCTCGGCGAGGCCGGTGAGCGTGCACGGCCCTGCGTGCGTGATGATCATCAGCGCGCGGAAATGGGGCATCGGCATCGGGATGTCCATGCGCCGCATCTCCGCCGTCACCGGCTGCATGATCGCCGGCACCGTCTCGAACAGCTCCCGGGCCAGCCGCCGGCCGAGGTCCGCACTCACGGTTCGCCCTCCTAATGGTTAGGTGGGCTAATAGTAAGCGCGACGAACTGTCTCCGTCAACGCCGGGGCGACGGTGAGAAGAGCGACCCTTAGAAAGAT
>JAJZPX010000259.1 GCA_021811025.1 Actinomycetes bacterium | reverse complement strand
CGCGTACGGGTGCGCCGTGAGCCCCGAGACCTCTGCGCCGAGCGCGAGGTGCGCCATGGCCGTGTTGCACGCGACCACCACGCGCGTCACGCCCTGCGTGCCTCCTCCGGACGTCAGGGCCTCGGACACTCCGAGCACGGCGAGGTCCTGCAGAGCGCGAGCGTCCCCGGCGAATGCCGCCGCGGCTATCCGGCTCGCGACGTCTCCACCGAAGGTGCGTTGGGGGTTGGCGACGCTTCCGGATCCCGTGCTTTCTCCGGAGGCGCCCAGAAGGCTCGCCGTGATCGTGGTCGTGCCGAGATCGACGGCGGCAGCGACTGCCGTCCTGCCCGTCCCGGCCGAGGACGGGCGCGCAGGGACAGGTTGCGGGATCGGAGCCACAGGCCGGACGGTGACGTCGCCGAGCGGCCGCAGCATGCACGCGAGCCTGACGTCCGGCGGTGCCGAGGCCAGCGCGGCAGCTTCGGTGACGGACGGCGGAGGCACCTCGCCCGCGAGGACGCGGACGGCGCAGTCACCACACGTCCCTTGCCCGCCGCAAGTGGCAGGCAGCGGCACCCCCGCGCGCCGCGCCGCCTCCAGCACGCTCGTCCCTTCCGGGACCGTGACCGCGGCTCCGAGAGGCACGAACGTGACCGTGAGCGTCGCGGCCATCGCTCTCAGTCCAGCGGCACGAACGCGACGCCGAATCCGGTGCCCGTGTGCGTGGCGATGACCGTGCCCGTCTCGGCCGCGTTCATCTCAGACACGACAAACCGCGCTTCGATCGCATCCTTCAGCCACGCCGCCTTGTCGGCCGCCATCGCGTGCATCACGCAGAACGCGCCTCGTCTGCGCTCGCCCATCTGCTGCGCGACCCACTCCACGGTCTCGCGCAGGACGGCCTGCCCGCCCCGCGCCCGCCCGACAGGATGGAACTCGCCGTCGCGGACGCAGAAGGTGACCCGCAGGTTGAGCATCCCGCCGAGGAACGCCGCCACCCTCCCGATCCGGCCGCCCTTCGCGAGGTTGTCGAGCCGGTCGAGCCCGACGACGAGCTGCACGCGGTCGCGCACGCGCTCGACGCTCTCGACCACCTCGGCGAGCGACAGCCCGGCAGCGGCCGAACGAGCGGCTTCGAGCACCTGGAAGCCCAGGCCCCACGACAGGTTGCGCGAGTCGATCACTCGGACCCTGCCGCCGAACGCTTCGGCCGCCTGACGCGCCGCTTCGACCGTCCCCGACAAGCGGGAGGAGATGTGCACCGAGACGACCTGCTCCGCGGTCTCGAGGACGCGCTCGTAGGCGTCGCGGAACGCGCCGACGGCAGGCTGCGAGGTCGTCGGGAGCACCGGGTTTGCGGCCATCTTCGCGAAGAACTCGGCCTGCGAGTACGTGCCGTCCGCGAACGTCTCGTCACCGACCGTGACCGAGAGCGGCACTACCTCGATGCCGTACTCCGCGCACGTCTCGGCCGAGAGGTCCGCCGTGCTGTCGGTCACCACCGCGATATGCTCCATCGCCGCTACTCCTCAGGCTTCTCGACCAGGTTGACCATCCCATGACTCATCCGGGCTCCGCCGAGGATGTGGACGTGGAGGTGGTCCACCGACTGCCCGGCGTCGCGCCCGGTGTTCACGATGACGCGGTAGCCTGACCCCGCCACGCCCTTCACCTCGGCGGTCTTCGTCACGGCGAGGCACATCCTGCCGAGCAGCGACTCCGAGACGTCGTCCGCCAGGGAGCGGTAGTGGCGCCGCGGGATGACCAGGGCGTGCACCGGGGCCTGAGGGTGGATGTCGTCGAACGCGACGAAGTCCTCGTCCTCCCAAACTATCCTGGCCGGCATCGTGCCGGCCGCGATCCCGCAGAAGACGCAATCCTCCATGCCGGCCCTCTCGCTCGTTCACGCGGCCGAGGCGCTACTCCTCGGCCGTCCCTTCGCCCTCCTCGAGCTCGCCCATCAGCATCGTGACCTTCTGCTGCGCGTCCGCGAGCTTCGCCCGGCACGCCCGCAGCAGGGCGACGCCGCGCTCGTAACGGGCGAGGCTCTCCTCGAGGTCCAGCTGCCCGCTCTCGAGCGAGGCCACGATCCCCTCGAGCTCCGCCAGCGCCTCGCCGAACCGCAGCTCCTCGGCCGCCTTCGTCTCGTCCACCTACGCCTCCACCTCCACCGAATCCACCGTGCAGTCCGCGCGGCCGCACCCGAGCTCGACTCGCAGCCGGTCACCGGCCGCCAGCTGCTGCGCGGCACGCACCACGCGACCCGCCTCGTCGTAGCACACCGCGTAGCCCCTTGCGAGGATCGCCCGGGGCGACAGGTCCTCGAGCCGCGCCGCTTCGCGCTCCACGCTGTCCTCCGCTCGTCGCAGCAGCGCCGGCCCGAGCCTCCCGAGCGCCGCGGCGTCGACCGAGATCCGCTCCCGCTCCGTCCGGCCGAGCCTGGCGCCCACCCGCCGCAGTCCGTCGACCACGGCCGTCACGCGCGACCTGCCTCGCTCGATGTGCGCCGGCAGCGCGCGAACGAGCGCGTCCGACGCCGTGTCCAGCTGCTGTGCGCGAACCGAGAGCAGCTCCTCCCGCTCGCGGAAGATGTCGCGGTCGCCGAGGCGCTCCAGCCGGTGGGAAGCGTCGCGCGCAGCGTGCAGCAGCCCGCGCGCAAGGCGCCGTGCCAGGTGGCCGACGTGCGACTCGAGCTCGGTGAACGCACACGCTACCGTCTCGGCCGCCGCGGTGGGCGTCGAGGCACGGCAATCGGCGACCATGTCCGCGATCGTGTTGTCCGGCTCGTGGCCGATTCCCGTGACCACCGGCGCACCGCAGCCGACCACGGCTCGCGCGACTTCCTCGGAGTTGAACGGCATCAGGTCCTCGTAGCTCCCGCCGCCTCTCGCGAGGATCAGGACATCCACGCCGGCGGCGTCGACCGCCGAGATGCCGGCGACGATTCTTGCGGCCGCATCGGCTCCCTCCACGGCGACGCCCGCGATCAGGAGCTCCGCGCCCGGGTAACGGCGCCTCAGAGTCCGGATGACATCGTGTACCGCCTTGCCTCGGGGGGATGTCACGAGGCCGATCCGTTCGGGATACCGCGGCAGCGGCCTCTTCCGCTCGGGCCGCATCAGTCCCTCCGCCTCCAGCCGCCGCGCGAGCGCCGCCACCTGCATGCGCAGCACTCCCTCACCCGCAGGCGCCAACGCGCGCGCCTGGAACTGCAGACGGCCCTTGGGGGGGTAGACCGTGAGCGAACCGGTGACCTCGACGAGCATCCCCGCTCGCAGCTGCAACCCGGACGCGCCGTACGCGTCGCGCCAGACCAGGCAGCTCATAACGGAGGAGCCGTCCCCGAGCGTGAAGTACACGGCCTTGTAGCCGGGCTTGTCCGTGAACTCGGACACCTCACCGACGACGCGCAGGAGCGAAAGACCCTCAAGGGTGCCGCGGGCCAGCGTCATCGCCTCGGTGACCGACATCGGGCGCTCGTCCGCCACCCGCTCTCCTCTCGTGTCTCGGTCCCGTCATTCTAGCAGGTGGCCCTCCCGGCGGGAGGGCCGCGACCGGCGTGC
>JAJZPX010000258.1 GCA_021811025.1 Actinomycetes bacterium | reverse complement strand
TGGCAAGTGTGACGCACGACATAGGGAGCGCGACGAACGGTAGTTGCAGGCTGGACGCCCGGGTAGTATCCTGCTCGCCAATCACATATCGCCACGCCAGTGACGGGGAGTAGTACCCCGGACCGTTAGGCATAGAGAGTCGGTGACGGTGGAAATCCGACGCGAGCGGCCGGAGGGAATGGGCCCCTGAGGCTCCCGGGCAAAGGCGCGAGACGCGCTGACTAGTCCGGGCGGACGCCCGCCGATACGAGGGACCGGGTATCGAGCCGAAGGACGGCTCCGTACCGCAGGAACGAGGGGTCGGCCGCCGCAGCGGCCGGCAACTAGGGTGGCACCGCGAGAGAGGCTCTCGTCCCTAGAGGGACGGGGCCTTTTTTCGTTTTGCCTTCCAGGAGGAGGTCGAGATGCTGCTTCCGACGAGGGATGAGTTCGCGAAGCTCGCCGAGGGGCACGACGTCGTGCCCGTGGCGCGCGAGGTGTACGCCGACCTCGCGACGCCGATCTCGGCGTTCATGGCGCTCGCGCGGGACGCGGAGCATGCGTTCCTGCTCGAGAGCGTCGTGGGCGGGGAGCGCCTCGGGCGCTACAGCTTCCTCGGCGTGGGCGGCGACACCGTGACCGCGCGCTCCGGTATCGTCGAGGTGACCGACGGCCCGCACCGCGCCAGGCGTCCCGCTCCAGACCCGCTCGTCGCGGTCGAGGGGCTCCTCGACGTCGGGCGCGTCGCCCGCGTGCCGGGGCTGCCGATCTTCGTGGGCGGCGCCGTCGGCTTCGTCGGCTACGAGGTCGCGTCGGGCTTCGAGAAGGTCCCGCGGCACGGCAACGACGAGCTCGGAGTCCCCGACGCCGCGTTCATGCTCTCCGACGTCATCGTCGCGTTCGACCACGCGCGCCGCGTGATGCAGGTCATCGCGCCCGTTCGGCCGAACGGCGACCCGGAGGGCGCGTACGCGAAGGGCGTCGCCCGCATCGACGCCACGCTGGCGAAGCTCTCGGCCGGGCCGGTCGCGCCCCGCCTCGGCGCCGTCGGAGAGACGGCCGAGGTGCCGCTCACGGAGCACACCACGCGCGAGGAGTTTGTGGCGATGGTGGAGCGCGCGAAGGAGCATATCGCGGCGGGCGACATCTTCCAGGTCGTGCCGTCGCAGCGGTTCTCGGCACCCTACGACGGCGACGGCCTCGACCTCTACCGCGTGCTGCGCGCGGTCAACCCGTCGCCGTACATGTTCTACCTCCGGACTCCCGAGGTGACGCTCGTCGGCTCCTCGCCCGAGACGCTGGTGCGCGTCGAGGACGGCTCCGTGCTCACCCGCCCGCTCGCGGGGACGCGCCCGCGCGGCGCCGACCGCGTCGAGGACGGGCGCCTGCGCGCGGACCTGCTGGCGGACGAGAAGGAGCGGGCGGAGCACGTCATGCTGGTCGACCTCGGCCGAAACGACCTCGGGCGCGTGAGCAGGCCCGGGACGGTGAAGGTCGACGAGCTCATGGAGGTCGAGAACTACAGCCACGTGATGCACATCGTCAGCAACGTCACCGGCGTGCTGCGCGAGGACTGCGACGCGTTCGACGCGCTTCGCGCCACGTTCCCTGCCGGCACGATGTCGGGGGCGCCGAAGATCCGCGCGATGGAGATCATCCGCGACCTCGAGCCGTCCGCCCGCGGGCCTTACGCCGGGACGGTCGGTTACGTCGGTGTCGACGGCGCGATGGACATGTGCATCACGATCCGCACCTTCATCGTCGCGAACGGGCGCGTCTACCTGCAGTCGGGCGCCGGGATCGTCGCGGACAGCGACCCCGGGCGCGAGTACGACGAGTGCCTACACAAGATCCGCGCGCTCCACCACGCGCTCGAGCTGGCCGCCGGGATGAGCGCCGAGGGCGGGGCGGCGACCGCCGGCTTCGCGAGCATCGAGGAGGTCTCCGCATGATCCTCGTCGTCGACAACTACGACTCGTTCACCTACAACCTCGTGCAGCTGCTCGCGGCGCTGGGCGCCGAGGTGCGCGTGGAGCGCAACGACGAGGTCTCGGCGGGCCAGGTGGTGGCGATGGAGCCGCGCGGCGTCGTCGTGTCGCCGGGCCCGGGGACGCCCGCCGGCGCGGGCGCGAGCGAGGAGATCATCGCGGCGGCGGCCGAGGCGGGCATCCCCGTCCTCGGCGTGTGCCTCGGCCACCAGGCGATCGCCGAGGTGTTCGGTGGCAGGGTCGTGCGCGCCCCGGAGCCCATCCACGGCAAGACCGCCGACGTGCTCCACGACGGCGCCGGCGTGCTCGCCGGCATGCCGCGGCCGTTCACCGCCACCCGCTACCACTCGCTCGTCGTCGACCCGGCGAGCGTTCCCGGCTGCCTCGAGGTGACCGCACGCACCGGCGACGGCCTGGTGATGGCGGTCCAGCACCGCTCCAAGCCCGTCTTCGGCGTCCAGTTCCACCCCGAGAGCGTGCTCACGCCCGAGGGCGTCGTCGTCCTCGAGAACTTCCTCAAGCTCGCGGGCGAGATCGAGGCGGCCGAGCCGGAGCCGGTGGCGGCGGCGCCGGTCGCTGCGGCGCAGGGGGCATCGGACCTCGTCCGCGCGGCGATCTCCCGGGCCGTCGCCGGCGAGTCGCTGTCCGAGGACGAGGCGCACGAGGTGATGGGCTCGATCATGGACGGCGAGGCGACGCCCGCGCAGATCGCGTCGCTCGTGACCGCCATCCGCATGAAGGGCGAGTCGGTGGACGAGATAGCCGGCTTCGCCCGCGCCATGCGCGAGCGCGCGACGCCGGTGCGCCCGCAAGCCGCGGGCGTGCTCGACACGTGCGGGACAGGCGGGGACGGGCGCGCCACCTTCAACATCTCCACCACGACGGCTTTCGTCGTCGCCGGCGCCGGCGTGCCGATCGCGAAGCACGGCAACCGCGCGGTCTCCTCCGCATCCGGGTCCGCCGACGTTCTGGAGGCGCTCGGCGTCGACATCTCGCTCTCGCCCTCCGACGTCGCGCGGTGCATCGATGATGTCGGCGTCGGGTTCCTGTTCGCGCAGGCGCTGCACTCGAGCATGCGCCACGCCGGCGGACCGAGGCGCGAGATCGCGATCCGCACCGTGTTCAACATCCTGGGACCGCTCACCAATCCCGCGGGTGCTGCGCGGCAGCTGCTGGGAGTGTACGACCCGGCGCTCGTGCCGGTGATGGCCGAGGTGGCCGCGCGTCTCGGGTCCGAGCGCGTGCTGGTCGTCCACGGCCATCCCGGCATCGACGAGGTCTCCGCGTCCGGCCCCACGCTGGTCGGCGAGGCGAGGGCGGGGAGCGTTCGCATCTACGAGATCGTGCCGGAAAGCGTCGGGATCGCCCGCGGCGGGACGGACGCGCTCCGCGGCGGCGACGCCGCCGCCAACGCCGCGATCGTGCGCTCGATCCTCGAAGGCGAGGCCGGGCCGCGGCGCGACGTCGTGCTGCTGAACGCCGCCGCCGCGCTGCTCGCCGCGGACGCCGTCGCGGACCTCGCCGAAGGCGTCGCGAGGGCGCGCGAGAGCGTCGAGACGGGCGAGGCGCTGGCGCGCCTGGAGGCGCTCGCGGCGCTGA
>JAJZPX010000257.1 GCA_021811025.1 Actinomycetes bacterium | reverse complement strand
CCAGGTGCCCTCCGCCGACCTCGGCCGGAGGGCGTTTTCGTGAGCGACCGCAGGAGGCTTCGCATGGAGTACCGCAGGAAGACCGAGGTGATGGACGCGGCGTCGATCGACCGCGCGCTCACCCGGATCGCGCACGAGATCCTCGAGGCGAACCACGGCGCGAAGGGCCTCGCGCTCGTCGGCATCCTCACGCGCGGCGCGCACGTGGCGCACAGACTGGCCGAGCGCATCGCGCGCATCGAGAACGCAGAGGTGCCCGTCGGGAGCCTCGACATCAGCTTCTACCGCGACGACGTCGGGCGGCGCCTCAGCCCCGAGGTGCACCGCACCGAGATCCCGTTCGAGGTGGACGGCGCGACGGTGGTGCTCGTCGACGACGTGCTCTTCACGGGCCGCACGATACGCGCGGCGATGGACGCCGTCATGGACTACGGCCGGCCCGCGTGCATCCAGCTCGCCGTGCTGGTCGACCGCGGGCACCGCGAGCTGCCGGTGCGGGCGGACTTCGTCGGCAAGAACGTCCCCACGTCGCGCCGGGAGCGCGTGAGGGTGCAGCTCACCGAGACCGACGGCCGCGACGCCGTCGAGATATCCGAGCCGGCCGAGGGCGGTGAGTAGCGGATGCTGTCGAGCAGACACGTCATGACGATGGCCGACCTCTCGCCCGACGACATCGCCGAGGTGCTCGACACCGCGGTGAGCTTCGCCGAGGTGAACGAGCGGCGCATCAAGAAGCTGCCGACCCTGCGCGGCCGCACGGTCGTCAACCTCTTCCTCGAGCCGTCGACGCGCACGCGCACGAGCTTCGAGATCGCGGCGAAGCGCCTCTCGGCCGACGCCATCAACTTCTCCGCGAGCTCGTCAGCCACCGTGAAGGGCGAGAGCCTGCGCGACACGGCGAAGACGCTGTCCGCGATGGCGTGCGACCTGGTGGTCGTGCGCCACAAGTACGCGGGCGCGCCGCAGATGCTCGCCGAGAGCATGGACGCGCACGTCGTCAACGGCGGCGACGGCATCCACGAGCACCCCACGCAGGCGCTGCTCGACCTCTACACGATGCGCGAGCGCCTCGGGCGGCTCGAGGGCCTGCGCGTCGGCATCGTCGGCGACATCGCGCACAGCCGCGTGGCGGGCTCGCTCGTGCCCGCGCTGCGCAAGGTCGGCGCGACACCCGTCGTCGTCGCGCCCGCGACGCTGCTGCCCGCGAGGCCGGAAGTGCTCGGCGCCGAGGTCGCGGAGCTCGGGCCTGTGGGGAGCATCGACCCGGTGCTGCCTGACCTCGACGTCGCGTACATGCTGCGCATCCAGCTCGAGCGCTTCGAGGGCGCAGGCTTCCCGAGCCTGCGCGAGTACGCGCGGCTCTTCGGCATGAACGCGCGGCGACTCGCCTCCATGAAGCCGGATGCGATCGTAATGCACCCCGGGCCGATGAACCGCGGCGTCGAGATCTCGGCCGACGTGGCCGACTCGCCGCGATCGGTGGTGCTCGATCAGGTCGAGTCGGGCGTGGCCGTCCGCATGGCCGTGATGTACCTGCTACTGGGAGGTGCCGAGAGTGCCGCTGCTGCTTAAGGGAGGACGCCTCGTCGACCCGTCGGCCGGCCTCGACGCCGTCCTCGACCTGCTCGTAGGCGACGACGGCACGATCGCGAAGGTGGGCGAGGAGCTGAAGGCTCCGGCTAAGGCCGAGGTCGTCGAGTGCGGTGGCAAGGTGGTGCTGCCGGGCCTCGTCGACATCCACACGCACGTGCGCGAGCCCGGGCGCGAGGACGAGGAGACCGTGGCGTCCGCTACCCGCGCCGCGGCGCACGGCGGCTACACCGCGATCTGCGCGATGCCGAACACGACGCCGGTCGCGGACGAGGGCGCCGCCATCGCGAGCCTCGCGCGGATCGTGGAGCGCGACGCGATCGTGCGCGTGCATCCTCTCGGCGCGATCAGCGTCGGGCAGAAGGGCGAGGCGCTCGCCGAGATGGGCGACATGATCGCCGCGGGCGCGATCGCGTTCTCCGACGACGGCCGCGGCGTGCAGGACGCGGGGCTGATGCGCCGCGCGATGGACTACGCGAAGCTCTTCGGCGCTCCGGTCGTCTCGCACTGCGAGGTGGAGTCGCTCGCGGGCAACGGCGTGGTGAACGAGGGCGTCGTCTCGACCCGCCTCGGCCTGCCGGGCATTCCCGCCGCGGCGGAGGAGGTGATGGTAGCGCGCGACATCGCGCTCGCGGAGCTCACGCGCTGCCCGCTGCACCTCGCGCACCTCTCGACGGCGGGCTCCGTCGAGCTCGTCCGCGCGGCGAAGGCGCGCGGGGTTCCCGTGACGGCCGAGGTGACGCCGCACCACCTCTTCCTCACCGAGGACGACGTCATCACCTACGACACGGACATGAAGATGAACCCGCCGCTGCGCACGCGCGAGGACGCCGCCGCGCTGCTCGCTGGGCTGCTCGACGGCACGATCGACGCGATAGCCACGGACCACGCGCCGCATGCTCCGCAAGAGAAGGAGCTCGAGTTCGAGCTCGCGCCGTTCGGCACGACCGGCCTCGAGACGGCGCTTCCCCTCGTCGTGACGAACCTCGTCGAGCGCGGCAAGGCCGGGTGGGCGGACGTCGCGCGCTGGATGTCGATCGGGCCGCGCGCGTGCCTGTCGCGCATCGCGCCCATCTCGCTCGCCGCCGGCTCCCCGGCCGACGTCACCGTCGTGGACCCGGAGGCGCGGGTTACCGTGGGGAAGGAATGGTTCGAGTCGCGGTCGAAGAACTCCGCATTCACCGGTGCTAAACTCCTTGGTAAGGCCACCGAGGTGCTCGTCGGTGGCTCGTTCGCACTCAGGCACGGGAAGGTGGTCGCGTAGTGGCAGCCGGGACGCGGCGTCGGGCCATGCTCGCGCTCGAGGACGGGACGGTGTTCCGCGGCTGGGCGTGCGGCGCGGACGGCGAGGCCGCGGGCGAAGCGGTCTTCAACACGTCGATGTCCGGATACGAGGAAGTCCTGACCGATCCCAGCTACGCCGGGCAGATAGTCGCCATGACGATGCCGCACATCGGCAACTACGGCGTGAACGCGGCCGACATGGAGTCGCGCGGGCTGTTCGTCGCGGGCTTCGTGGTGCGCGAGATGTCGCGCGTGGCGAGCAACTTCCGCGCGGAGCGGACGCTTCCGGAGCTGCTGCGCGAAGCGCGCGTCGTGGGGATGGAGGGCGTCGACACGCGGCGCCTGACGCGGCACATCCGCGAGCGCGGAGCGATGCGCGCCGTCATCTCGACGATCGACCTCGACGAGGCGTCGCTGGTGGCGAAGGCGAACGGCGCCCCGAGCATGGCGGGGCTCGACCTCGTGAGCTCGACGTCGGTGACGGAGCCGTACCGATGGGGGCTCGAGGGCCCCTATGGGACGCTGCCCGCGGACACCGGCGTCATTCCCGCCGAGGCGCGCTACCGCGTCGTCGCGTTCGACTCGGGCGTCAAGTACAACATCCTGCGGCTGCTCGCCGGGGCCGGCTGCGACGTCACCGTCGTCCCGCCCACGGCCCCCGTCGCCGATGTGCTCGCGCTCGAGCCGGACGGCCTCTTCTTCGCGAACGGCCCCGGCGACCCGGCCGCCGTGCCGTACCTCTTC
>JAJZPX010000256.1 GCA_021811025.1 Actinomycetes bacterium | reverse complement strand
CGAGGGCCGCGGCCACGTCCTCGAACTCGTGCCCGGTGAGCTGCGGGAAGAGCTTCGAGATGCGCTGCCCGATGGCGCGGTTGCTTCCCAGCACGACGCGGCGGACGGGCAGGTCGGCGCCGTGGCTGACGAGGATGCGGTCGATGATGTCCTCGAGGATCGCCTCGAGGAACGCGGCGACCAGGATCACCACGATCTCGCTCTCGCCCTCGGCGTAGTACGCGCGGATGCGGGCGTCCAGGCGGCGAAGGCGGTCGGTGGGGAAGGTGCGCCGCGGCTTCGAGGACGTGGCGCCGCAGACGGGGCAGGGACGTCTGCCGTCTGCGGACGCGGCGGTGTCGAGCAGGCCGCCGCACGAGGGGCACTCCCAGTACGTCGGCGTCGTTCCCGAGCTGGTCGGATTCCGCTTCATGCCCACTATCCTAGCATCGCCCGCGCCGTGGCCGCCCGGACGCGATCCGACAGGGCTCTTCGGCCGGCCGTCACCGCCCGTTCCCGGGCAGCCGCGGGTGCCGTCCCCGCGCGTCTCTCTCGCCGGGTCGCCGCTTGACTCGTCCGGCGGAACGTCTACCATATGTTGTGTCGCGGTGTCCTTGATGCAACAGCATCTAGGGCTAAGAGGGAAGCCGGTGCCTCGAGCGTGAGAATGCCGGCGCTGCCCCCGCATCTGTGAGCGGAGAGCGACCGTCGAGACGTGCCACTGGTGCATCGACACCGGGAAGGCCGGCGGAAGCGGCGACCCGCGAGCCAGAAGACCTGCCGTGACGCGGATCGGACACTGGACGACCGGGCGGGGTGTCCCGGCGGACTCGGGCACTCGTTCGCCGGCACCTTCGACGACCGCCCGCCGCCCCATCCGCGCCGATGGAGGACTGGAGGGGCGAGTTGAACGATCTCGAGAGGCCGGCACCGGCGGGCATCATCAAGCGAGAGGGCGACCGCGTCCCGTTCGACGCCGAGAAGATCCGCTCGGCGATCGAACGGGCGGGAGCGGCCACGGGCGAGTTCGACGGCACGGAGGCGCAGCTGCTCACCGCCCAGGCGGTCAAGGTGCTGCGCCACCGGTTCCCCGACACGGAGCCCGACATCGAGCGGGTCCAGGACGTCGTCGAGCAGGTGCTGATCTCGGCGAACCACCTCGCGACGGCCCGCGCCTACATCGTCTACCGAGAGCAGCGCGCGCGGCTGCGCGAGGACCGCAAGACGGTGGTGGAGGTGGAGGCCTCGGTCAACGAGTACCTCGACCGCGCCGACTGGCGTGTGACCGCCAACGCCAATCAGGGCTACTCGCTCGGCGGGCTGATCCTCAACGTGTCGGGCAAGGTCATCGCGAACTACTGGCTGTCCCATGTCTATCCCGCCGAGGTCGGCCGGGCGCATCGTGAGGGCGACATCCACATCCATGACCTCGACATGCTGTCCGGCTACTGCGCCGGCTGGTCGCTGCGCACGCTGCTGACGGAGGGCCTCAACGGCGTGCCCGGCAAGGTCGAGGCTGCGCCGCCGAAGCATCTCTCGAGCGCGGTCGGGCAGATCGTGAACTTCCTCGGCACGCTGCAGAACGAGTGGGCCGGCGCCCAGGCGTTCAGCTCGTTCGACACGTACATGGCGCCGTTCATCCGCCTCGACGGGCTGTCGTATGACGAGGTCCGCCAGTCGATACAGGAGCTCGTCTACAACCTGAACGTGCCGAGCCGCTGGGGCACGCAGACGCCGTTCACGAACCTCACGTTCGACTGGACCTGCCCCGACGACCTCAAGGAGCAGCGCCCCGTCATCGGGGGCGAGGAGTGCGCCTTCTCCTACGGCGAGCTGCAGCGCGAGATGGACATGATCAACCGAGCCTACATCGAGGTCATGACCGAGGGCGACGCCAAGGGCCGCGTCTTCACCTTCCCGATCCCCACCTACAACATCACGCCCGACTTCCAGTGGGACGGCCCCAACGCCGACCTTCTCTTCGAAATGACGGCCAAGTACGGTCTTCCGTATTTCCAGAACTTCCTGAACTCCGAGCTGTCGCCCAACATGGTCCGCTCGATGTGCTGCCGCCTGCAGCTCGACCTGTCCGAGCTGCTCAAGCGCGGCAACGGGCTTTTCGGCTCCGCGGAGCAGACCGGGTCGCTGGGCGTGGTGACCGTCAACTGCGCCCGGCTGGGACACGTTCACGCCGGCGACGAGGCGGCGCTGCTCGCGGCGCTCGACACGCTGCTCGAGTACGGCCGCACGAGCCTCGAGCTGAAGCGCAAGGTGATCCAGCGCCACATCGACAACGGGCTGTTCCCGTACACCAAGCGATACCTCGGCACGTTGCGCAACCACTTCTCGACGCTGGGCGTGAACGGCATCAACGAGATGATCCGCAACTTCACCCGCGACGCCGAGGACATCACCACCGAGTGGGGGCACGCGTTCGCCGTGCGCTTCCTCGACCACGTCCGCGAGCGGATCGTCGCGTTCCAGGAGGAGACCCGCCACCTCTACAACCTCGAGGCCACACCCGCGGAGGGCACGACGTACCGCTTCGCCCGCGAGGACCGGAAGCGCTTCCCGGGCATCCTGCAGGCGGGGACCGCCGGCAATCCGTACTACACGAACTCCAGCCAGCTGCCGGCGGGCTTCACGGACGACCCGTTCGAGGCGCTCGAACGGCAGGAGGAACTGCAGCGCAAGTACACCGGCGGGACCGTGCTGCACCTCTACCTCGGCTCGCGCACGTCCGCCGAGGCGTGCCGGAAGCTCATCCGGCGGTCGCTCGAGCGGTTCCGCCTGCCGTACATCACCGTCACCCCGACGTTCTCCGTGTGCCCGAAGCACGGCTACCTCGAGGGCGAGCACGAGTTCTGTCCGAAGTGCGACGAGGAGATCGTCGCGCGCAAGGCCGCCCCGCTGAGCCGCGGCTAGAAGGAGGAGACGATGCTCGACAACGCGCCCGAGCCGGCCGTCATCACGCTGAGCGACGACGAGCGGCAGCGCTGCGAGGTCTGGACGCGGGTCATGGGATATCACCGGCCCGTCAGCTCGTTCAACAAGGGGAAGCAGGGGGAGTACGCGGAGCGCGTTTGCTTCACGCAGCCCGATGACGAGCGAGACTGATCTGCGGCTCGGCGGGTTCGTGCCGCTCTCGGCCGTCGACTGGCAGGATTCGCTCACCGCGACGGTGTTCACTCGCGGCTGCCCTTGGGACTGCCCGTACTGTCACAACGCCCACCTTCGTTCGCCGGACGTCACGCCCCCGGGCGAGACCGGCGAGCGTCCGGCAGCCTGGGACGGCATGCGCCCCTTCCTGCGCTCGCGGCTCGGTCTGCTGGACGGCGTGGTCTTCTCCGGCGGCGAGCCAACGATGCAGCCGGGTCTCGCCGCGGCGATGGCCGAAGTCAGGGCGATGGGGCTGCATGTCGGGCTCCACACCGGCGGGCCGGACCCGGAACGCCTGGCGCGCGTCCTCGGCCTCGCCGACTGGGTCGGGTTCGACGCGAAGGCCCCCTTCGACCGCTACGAGACCGTGACGCGCGTGAACGGGTCGGGTGCCGGCGCGCTCGAGAGCCTGCGCCGGACGCTGGCGAGCGGTGCGGAGGTCGAGGTGCGCACGACGATCCATCCGGACCTCCTCCCGCTCCCCGAGCAGATC
>JAJZPX010000255.1 GCA_021811025.1 Actinomycetes bacterium | reverse complement strand
GCCGTGGGCAGCACGCGGCGGCAGGTGCGGCGGATGGTGCTGGCCGAGAGCCTCCTGCTCTCGGCGGCGGGAACCGGGTTCGGGCTGCTCGCCGGGCTCGCGCTCGGATACGCGCTGACCGCCGCGACCGCCTCGATCTACCCGATCTCGTACTACTTCCCGTACTCGGGGATGCTGACGACGATCGCGGTCGGGCTGCTCTCGGGCGTGCTGGCGTCGCTCGTCCCCGCCCGGCGGGCCGCGCGGCTCGACATCATCGCGGCGCTCCACTACGAGTAACGCTCACGCCTCGAGGTCGCAGGGGACGTCACCGAGGATCGCGAGACGCGAGAGCGTGTGCGCCGCCGCGAGCGGCTCCGGCACGCGGTGGGCTCCCGTCGACCAGCGCATCGCGAGCGCGATCGAGGAGCGCAGGTCCACGAGGTGCCCGGGCGACACGTACACGGCCTTGCTGCCGTCGCGCAGCCTGATCGACGCGCCCTGCGCCCCCCACTCTTTCGTGAGCACGTAGTAGCTGCCTCGGCCGGGCTCCGGCTGGCGGTCGATCGCGTGGAACGGCGTCTTCGGAACGCCAACCGTCGGGACGTCCAGCAGCACGCCTGCGTGGCTCGCGAGGCCGAGGCCGCGCTCGTGCACGACGCCGTGGCCGTCGAGGAAGACGACGTCCGGGACGTGCTCGAGCAGCTGGAGCACGGCGAGGGTGAGCCGCCCCTCGCGGAACGCGAGGTAGCCGCGCACGTACGGCATGTCGGGCTCGCCGCACGCCACTCGCCGCTCGACGACGTCGAAGCGCTCGTCCATCACGACCGCGGCCGCCCATGCGCGGTCTCCGGGAAGGTCGTAGCCGAGGTCGATGCCCGCAGCGAGCCTCGGCGAGCCGGGCCCCTCGGCCGGAAGAGGGCGCAAGCGCACGTGCGCGGCGAGGCGGCGCTGTATCTCGCGCGCCTCCTCCGCGCTCACGCGCCATGGGTGGGCGAACTCGGGCCTCACGCGCAGCATGCCGTCACCCTACCGCAACGCCTCGGGGAGCGCTGCGCGCTCCGGCATGACGGGACATGCGCCTCCATGTCCCCGCCGGGCGTGGGTCGATACCGGCCGCGGGTATGTACGGCGCGTACGGCTCGAGAGGAGGTGCGCTGATGCCGGTGACGCTCGAGGTGCTGCGCGTCCCTATCGTGGTGTGGGGGCCGCAGCCGGACCCGGAGACGATGGCCCAGGCAGAGCATCTCGCCGACCTGCCGTTCGCGTTCCACCACATCGCGATGATGCCCGACTCGCACGTCGGCTACGGCATGCCGATAGGCGGCGTGCTGGCCGCGGAGGGACGGACCATCCCCAACGCCGTCGGGCTCGACATCGGGTGCGGCGTTCGGGCGTGGAAGACGAACGTGCACGAAGAGGACTTCATGCCGGTCCGCGACCAGGTGCTTTCCGACATCCAGCGATCGGTCCCGGTAGGGTTCGATTGGCACAAGCGCTCCCAGGCCCACCGGACGGACCTGTTCGACGACGTGCCCGACATCGCGCCGCTTCGCGCGCAGGTCGACCGGGCGTCGCGGCAGATCGGATCCCTCGGCGGGGGCAACCACTTCATCGAGGTGCAGAGCGCGCCGAACGGAGACATCTGGATGATGGTGCACTCCGGTTCGCGCAACCTCGGGAAGCAGATCGCGACGCACTACAACCAGCTCGCGAAGGAGGAGAACGCGCGGACGGGAGATTCCGTGCCGGCGAACTGGGGCCTCGCGCACCTCGCCTCCGACACCGGCGCCGGCGCCGAGTACCTTGCCGCGATGGACTTCTGCCTCCGGTTCGCGAAGGAGAGCCGGCGGCTGATGGCGGAGAGCATGCAGGCTGCGCTGTCGCGGCGCTTCCCCGGCGTCGAGCCGGAGCCCGCGCTCGACGTCCATCACAACTACGCAGCGCTCGAGACCCACTTCGGCCGAGAAGTGTGGGTCCACCGCAAAGGCGCCATACACGCGGAGGGGGACGTGGCTGTCCCCGGCTCGATGGGGACGCACACGTGGATCGGGCGCGGCCTCTGCCACCCCGACGCGTTCTGCAGCTGCGCCCACGGTGCGGGCAGGCGGATGGGCCGGGGCGCCGCGAAGCGCGCGATGACGGTCGAGCACGTGATTCTCGAGCTGCGCGAGCGCGACGTGCGGCTCTTCAAGGCGAAGAAGGGTGACGTGGCCGAGGAGGCGCCCGAGGCCTACAAGGACATCGACGAGGTGATGGAGGCACAGCGCGACCTCGTCGAGCCGACGCTGCTGCTCACGCCGCTGGGCGTCGTCAAGGGGTGACGGGCGGCGGGCGAGGGACGTCTCTCGATCCCGTCTGAACGACTCGAACGACCGTTCCGTTGAGCGGAACGCCCCGTAGGAGTCCGTAGCTCGGTCGATACCGCAACGAGGTGTTGTCGGATCTCGGAACGATCGTTCGAAAGAGGCAGACGGCTCCGACCCTTGTCCCGCCGCGTCCGACGAACGGCGAGACGAAACGCGCTCGGCACCGGTACGATGTCGGCCATGAGACGTGACCCCCGGCCGCACCCCGTCGCAGCCCTCGCAGCCCTCGCGGCCGCGCTCCTCGCCCTCGCGCTGTCGGCGTCCCCCGCCGCCGCGGCGCCTGCGCCGACGTTCGCCGAGGAGTTCGGCGGGACGTCGCTCGACACGAACACGTGGCTCACGGAAGCGCCGTGGGGCACGCAGTGGAACCAGCACGAGCTGCAGTGGTACGACCCGTCGCGCCTCTCGTTCGGGAGCGGCCGGCTGCGCATCACCACGGACCGCACGACCGGCGCCTACGCCTACTCGTCGGGCGTCATCACCAGCCGCGCGAAGTACTCCTACGGCTACTTCGAGATGCGCGCCAAGCTGCCGAAGGGCGCGGGCGTTTGGCCGGCGTTCTGGCTGCTCGCCGACAAACAGCAGGAGATCGACGTCCTCGAGCTGGTCGGCAGCCGGCCTAACAGCGTCGAGATGTACTACCACCTCGGCGGCAAGGAGGTGTTCGGGACGTGGTACACGGGTCCCGACTTCTCCGAGGGGTACCATACGTTCGCGGTCGACTGGCAGCCCACCTGCATCCGCTGGTACATCGACGGGGCGCAGCGGGCCGAGTATCGCGCGCCCATCCCGCCCACGCCGCAGTGCATCATCGCCAACACGGCGGTCGGCGACGTCGGCAGCTTCCCGGGCACGCCCGACAGCAGCACGATCCTTCCGCAGCGCTACGATATCGACTACATACGCTACTGGCCGGCGAAGCCGGACCTTCCGCCGTCCCCGCCCGGAGGGATCGCGTTCTCGCGCATCGCGGGACCCGACCGCTACTCGACGGCCGTGGAGGTCTCGAAGCGAGCCTTCCCGACCGGCGCGCCCTGCGTCGTGGTGGCGTGCGGTGCGGGCTACGCGGACGCGCTCGCGGCCGCGCCGCTCGCCAAGGCGTACGGCGGGCCGGTGCTGCTCACGAAAACGTCCTCCCTGCCCGAACCGGTCGCTGCGGAGCTCCGCCGCCTCGCTCCGCGGCGCGTGTTCGTCGCCGGCTCGGAACTCTCGGTCTCCGGCAAGGTGGAGGGGGCGCTGCGGGCGATCTGCCCCGACGTCACGCGACTCGCCGGGCCCGACCGCTACGGGACGGCCAAGCGCATCGCCGAGGAGCTGCGGGC
>JAJZPX010000254.1 GCA_021811025.1 Actinomycetes bacterium | reverse complement strand
CCCTCTCGCTCGCGTCGGCGATCCCGTCGCGCGATCCGGGAGGCGCGACCGCTCACGCCCGGCGACCGAGCCGCTTCCCGCTGGTTGGAGCTCCTGCGACCGCCATGCCATACTGCCACCGATGACCGAGATGTGGAACAAGCCGCGCGACGCCACGCTCGTTGCCGGCGACACCTACTGCATCCCGGGCCTGACGAACGGCGGCTTCGTCCGAGGCCTGTGTGTCGACACGGTCCGCGGGATGTTCTCGTGGGCGAAGCCGGGGGACCTGCTGGTGACGAAGCTCTTCCGCGGCGATCCGTGCGAGGTGGACGGCTACCTGGAGCGCTTCGACGACCCGCGCGGCAAGGCCGTGCCGCTTCCCGGGCACACGCTCGGGCACACCGGCTTCATCACCTCCGACGGCGTGCTGTTCACGGGCGACGCGCTCTACCTCGAGGACCTGTGGGAGCGCCACCCGCTGCCCTACGCGATCGACCCCGCGCACGTGATCGAGTCGCTCGAGCGGATCCGCTCGCTTCCCTACGACTGGCTGGTCCCGGCGCACGGACGCCCGGTCGACCGAGCCGAGAGCATGCGGCACATCGACTTCCACATCGCGCAGGTGCGCGGGATCGAGAGGTTCATCCGCGAGCAGCTCTCCGATCCCCGGTCCACAGAGGAGATCATCGCGCTCGTCTCCGAGGAGCGCGGCCTCTCCGACAACGCCGCGCAGTACTGGCTGGCGGTGACGACCGTGAAGGGCTTCCTCGGCGATCTCCAGCGCCGAGGCAAAGCCGAGTTCTTCGTCCGGGATCACGCGGGGTGGTGGGTGAGGGCTTAGCTGCGAATGCCGGGCGATCCGCGGCCCATGCCTCCTCACGCCATGCTCCACGCCCCTTACTACATCGTGGACACCGAGAGGATGTTGCCCTCGCTGTCCTTGAACCACGCGGCCTTCTTCGCCGCCATCTGGGCCACGCCGCCCTCGGTCTTGAGACCGATCTCGGGGATGTCGTAGTCCTCGAACACGACGCCGCGCCGCCGCAGGTCCTCGAGGGTGGCCTCGAAGTCCACGGCGTGGAACGCGAGCACCGTGTTCTCAGGCGCGGGGATCCCCGGACGCTGGTAGAGCTCGATCTGCGTGCCGTCGCCGGCGATCGCGATGCCGCTTCCGGGCACGCCCGGAAGGTCGTCGACCGGCAATCCGAGCGTGTCGTGGTAGAAGGACCTCGCACGCTCGTAGTCCTCGACGCGCAGCACCGCTCGCGCCTGCGCGCTGTACAGCTTCGACCGGGTCTTGAGCTCGGCCGCCCTCGTGTCCATCGCGCGCCTCCTTTCCTTCGCCACGTCGAGAATCGCCTCTGCGCCCGCGGCCGAGTTCTTACCCGCCGGCCCTCAGGCGCGCAGCCCCCTCGTCAGCCTCGTGGCCAGCACCGTCAGCAGAGCGAGCACTATCGCGAGCACGACGAGGAGCTCCAACGGGACTCGGCCGGTCGTGAGGACGTCGATGATCGTCGCGGAACCGACCACGTACAGCACGGCGCCGGGCAGGCTGCCGATGAGCGTCCAGAGAAGGAACGTCCCGAACGGCACGCGGGTCAGGCCGAAGGCGTAGCTGACCAGCTCGAACGGCGAGATAGGGATCAGGCGCACGAGCACCACCGCGAGTGCGCCGCGCTCGGCCACGAGCCGATCGAAGCGGTCGATGTCCTCACGCCGCTCGACAAGGCGGGTCACCGAGTCGCGCGCGACGTAGCGCGCGATGAGGAAGCAGAAGGCGGAGCCGATGTTGCTGCCGACGACGACCACGACCGTGCCGATCACGGGCCCGAACAGCGCCGCGGCGCCCACGGTCATCGCGAGCGCGGGAACGACCAGCGGCACCATGAACGCCTCGACCACCGTGTACACGACCGGTGCGAGCGGGCCGAGCGACGCGATCCACGCCCGCAGCTCGATCAGCCGCGTGCCGAGATGCAGCAGCGGCCACACGACCGCGATCAGGAGCAGCACTATGGGGATGACGGCCAGCCGCCAAAGTCCCAGGCGCTCCCCCCGACGCTCCTCCGCGTCCACTCCGCGCTCCGGATCTCACCCCGTCATCTTCGCGACCATCAGCTCACGCACCTCGGCGACGAGCTCGGCCCGGGTCATCTCTCCGGGCGGAAGCTCCGCCAGCGCCGCCTTCGCCTCGTCCGGGATCTCGGCTCCGCGCGACCGCGCGACGACGTCGGCGGTGCCGACGACCTCCCAATCGGGCTGGCGGTTGATCCAGTAGATGACGTCGTCGATCGTCTCGACGTCCATCGGCAAGCCTCCTCCCACCTCGACTCGAACCGGTTTCTGACCCGGCGGCGCGAGCCGTAAACCCTCGAGGGTCGCCGCGGACGGAGGCTACTCCAGAGCGTGCAGGACGCCGGAGCGGACGGTCTCCCGCAGCGTGTTCGCGCTCCCGAGGAGGTAGACCCGCTCCACGCCGCCCTTGTGGGCCGTCAGCTCGCCGGACGTCGACGGGCTCAGCGCGAGGGGCTTCGTGAGGAGGAGCACGCCGGCGCGGGCGCCGACCGCCGCGCCTCCACCAAGGGCGTCGGGGTAGTCGTACGCCGTCGAGAGGGCGGCGTGCCCCCAATCGGCCCAGCCGAGCGCCATCGCGTGCTCCGCCACGCTCGTGCTGGTGGCGAAGCGGTCGGCGCCCTCCCAGCGGTCGAGCCTGTGCCCGGCCCCCGTGTCGTTCGCGGCGAGGATGCCGCCTGCCTTCGCGGCCGCGCCCGCGGAGACGGCGTTCACCGAGCCGGCGACGACCACGTGCGTCGCATCGAGCGAGTTGAGCGCCGCTTCCGCCTCGGGCGAGAGGACCTTCGGATCGGTCAGCACGATCGGCATCTTCCGTGCGAACGCCACGGGCGAGACCGAGAGCGCGTCGGCGTAGCTGCGCCCGGAGACGAGGAACGCCTCCCTCGACCCGCCGAGCTCCCTCACGCGCTCGGCCACGAGCATCGACGTCGCGAACCGGTTGCGTCCGCCCAGCCGGTCGACGTCGTACCCGAGCCCTGCGGGCGGCGGCGCCGAGAGGCGCCGCTCGATGTCGGCCGACACGCTGTTCTCGGACCCGACGATCACGATCTTGCTCGCCTGCAGCCGTTGCAGCTCGCGCAGCACCGAGTCCGGCACCGCCCCGACGCCCGGCGTGAGGAGAACCGGGCCGTTCAGCGCTCCGGCCAGCCCGGCGGCGCTCAGCGCGTCCGCGTAGCTCTTGCCGTTCGCCAGCACCACCGCCGCAGCGGTCGCGAAGGTGCTGCGGGAGACGGCGACCGCCGTCTGGTAGCGGTCCATGCCGTACAGGCGGGCGGCCTTCTCGTGCCGCCGCGACCACGTGAGGGCGTAGTTGCCCGCGATCCCCGCGGGGTCGAACGCGTCCACCTGCACCGAGTACGTCGCCGCCTGGCCCTCGGGCACGACGAACGACGTCTCCTTCGGGTAGCCGGGCTGCCAGAACCAGAACAGCGACTCCCATTCCTCGTACCCGATGCTGCCGTTGAACAGCGCGAGCGAGAAGTCCGTCCCTGCGTCTCCGCGCAAAGACAGCGTGAGCTCGTCCCCTGCGTCGAGGTGCAGCGAGTAGCAGTCGTTCACGTCCCCGCCCGACGGCGACAAGCTGCCGGTGAAGGGAGACGCGGGCAGCACGATCC
>JAJZPX010000253.1 GCA_021811025.1 Actinomycetes bacterium | reverse complement strand
CTCGACTCCCTCGCCCGGCAGCTCGTCCTCGTGCACACGGCGGGCGTCGAGGTGGCGATCGTCGTAGGCGGAGGCAACATCTTCCGCGGGATGGCGGCGTCCGCGAAGGGCATGGACCGCGCGCAGGCCGACAACATCGGGATGCTGGCGACGGTGATGAACGCGCTGGCCCTTCAGGACGTGCTCGAGAAGCACGGGGTCTACACGCGAGTGATGTCCGCCATCGAGATGCAGTCCGTGGCGGAGCCCTACATCCGGCGCCGCGCCATCCGCCACCTGGAGAAGGGACGCGTGACCATCTTCGCCGCGGGCACCGGGAACCCATATTTCACCACCGACACGACCGCCGCCCTGCGAGCACTGGAGATCGGGGCCGAATGTATAATGAAGGCAACCAAGGTGGACGGCGTGTACGACGCCGATCCGGTCACGCATCCGGACGCGAACAAGTTCGACGAGCTGGCGTACATCGAAGTCATCAACCGCGGTCTGAAGGTGATGGACAACACGGCCATCTCGCTCTGCATGGACAACGATCTGCCCATCCTCGTCTTCAACATGGAGCGTGAGGGGAACATCGAGCGAGCGCTGAAGGGCGAGCCCGTCGGGACGATCGTCAGGGGAGGGAACTAGCGTGGCAGACGGTATCATCGCGGACGCCGGCGAGCGGATGAGAAAGGCCGTCGGCCATCTCGCCCATCAGTTCAGCACGGTGCGCACGGGGAGGGCGTCAGGCGCAGTTCTCGAGGACGTCAAGGTGGAGTACTACGGCAGCCTGATGCCCGTGACGCAGGTCGCGACCGTGAAGTCGCCCGAGCCGCACCTGCTGACGATCGAGCCGTGGGACAAGTCGATGCTCGGCGCGCTCGAGAAGGCGATCCAGTCCTCCGATCTCGGGATCAATCCGAGCAACGACGGCAACATGATCCGGCTGCCGTTCCCGCCGCTGACCGAGGAGCGCAGGCGCGAGCTCGTCAAGCTGTGCAAGGGCTACGCCGAGGAGGCGAAGGTGGCGGTCCGAGCCGTGCGACACGACGCCATCAAGCAGATCGAGCGCGAGGAGAAGGACGGCGACATCGGTCAGGACGAGGCGCGGCGGAGCGAGGCCGAGGTGCAGAAGCTCACGGACGCGCGGGTGTCCGAGATCGACGAGATGCTAAAGCACAAGGAAGCCGAGATCATGGAGGTCTGAGGCGGCATGTCGGCCGATCCGAAGGACCTGCAGGCGTTCTTCCGACACAGCCGCGAGCGCGAGCTCCTCGCCTCCTTCGACCCGGGCCGTGTCCCAGCGCACGTCGCCATCATCATGGACGGCAACGGGCGCTGGGCGGCCAGGCGGGGGCTGCCCCGCATAGCGGGGCACCGGGCGGGCTGGAAGGCGATCCGCGAGGTCATGGACGCCTGCGATACCCTCGGCGTGAGGTACCTGACGCTGTACTCGTTCAGCTCCGAGAACTGGCGCCGGCCGGAGGACGAGGTCAAGGGCCTGATGTCGCTCTTCGTCGAGGCGCTCGAGGCCGAGCTCCGCGGGATGGAGGAGCGCGGCGTGCGCCTGAAGCTGATCGGCCGCGACCGTGAGCTCCCGTCAGCGACCCGCGAAGCGTTCGTACGGGCGGAAGAGCGGACGAAGGGCAACGAGGGCATGACGCTCGTGGTCGCGCTCAACTACGGCGGCCGCGCCGAGATCCGCGATGCCGCGGCTCGCATCGCCTCCGAGGTCGCCGAGGGGCGCCTGACGCCCGACGGCGTCACCGAGGACGCGATCGCCTCGCGCCTCTACACCGCCGGCATCCCGGACCCGGACCTCGTTATCCGCACCAGCGGCGAGATGCGCGTGAGCAACTTCCTGCTGTGGCAGATCGCGTACTCGGAGCTATGGGTGACCCAGGTGCTCTGGCCGGACTTCAAGCGTTACGACCTGTTGCGCGCCATCACCGACTACCAGCGGCGCGGCCGGCGGTTCGGGGGCACCGAGTGACACCTCGCTCCACGAAGCCGGGCACCGGCCTCACCGTCCGGATCCTCACGGCTCTCGCGCTCGGCGCCGTGATGCTCCTCGTGCTGTTCTTCGCCGGCCCCCTCGGCCTGTCCGTCCTCGTCGCGCTCGTCGCAGGGTTCGCCGTGGCGGAGTTCTACCGCCTCGAGCGGCAGGAGCACCGCAAGCCGAACGAGGTCTTCGGCGTGGCCGCGGCCGCGTGCATGCCCGTCGCCGCCGCGCTCTTCCCGGCTCAGGGGCTCGTCGCAGTCGTCACGGCGCTCGTGGTGGCGTCGCTGCTCTGGCACCTCGCGTTCCTCCAGGTCACCACCGCCGACACGGCGACCACCGTGTTCGGCGCGCTGTACGTCGGGTTCACCCTGAGCCACCTCGTGCTGCTGCGCGCGCTTCCCGACGGCGTCGTGCTCGTGCTCGTCACTTTCGTCTCGGTCTGGGCCAACGACGTCTTCGCGTACTTCATCGGGGTCGGAGTCGGCCGGCACAAGATGGCGCCGCACGTCTCGCCGCACAAGTCGTGGGAGGGCTTCCTCGGCGGCGCGGTGTGCGCGCTGCTCGTGTGGCTCGCCGCGTACTCGCTGTCGCAGACGCCCCTCGGCGGCACGGGACTCTCGCTCGCGTGGCACGCCGTCATCGGCCTCGCCGTGCCGCTCGCCGCCCTGGTCGGCGACCTCGTGGAGTCGCGCTTCAAGCGCGAGGCCTCGGCGAAGGACTCCGGAGCGCTGCTTCCCGGCCACGGCGGGTTCCTCGACCGGTTCGACAGCATGATCGTCGTCTCGGTCACCGTGTACTACCTCGTCGTGCTGGCGAGGACGCCGTGACCCGCCATCGCGTCGCCGTCCTCGGCTCGACCGGCTCGATCGGGCGTCAGGCGCTCGACGTCGCCGCGCGCTTCCCGGACCGTCTCGAAGTCGTGTCGCTCGCGGCCCGCGCCAACGCCGCGCTGGTCGCCGAGCAGGCGCGCGCGTTCGGCGTCCGGCGCGTCTGCCTCGTAGACGCTCCCGCAGCGGCCGAGGCACGGTACCGGCTTCCCGGCGTCAAGGTGCTCGAGGGCGCGGACGCGCTCGAGGAGCTGGCCTCGGCCGAGGACGCCGACGTCGTGCTGAACGCGCTCGTAGGCGCGGCGGGGCTGCGCTCGTCGGTGGCCGCACTCGGCGCGCGCAAGCGCCTCGCTCTCGCCAACAAGGAATCGCTCGTCACCGGCGGCGAGCTCGTCATGTCGCTCGCTTCCGGGGCCGAGCTGCTGCCGGTCGACTCGGAGCACTCGGCGATCTTCCAGTGCCTCGTCGGCGAGTCGCCGGACGAGGTCGCGCGACTGTGGCTCACGGCGTCTGGAGGACCGTTCAGGGGATGGACCAGGCGCCAGCTGCAAGAGGCGACGAGGGAGCAGGCGCTCGCGCACCCACGCTGGACGATGGGCCCGAAGATAACGGTCGATTCTGCCACGCTGATGAACAAGGGCCTCGAGGCGATCGAGGCGCACCACCTGTTCGGCACCGACTACGAGCGAATCCGCGTGGTCGTCCATCCGCAGTCGACGATCCACTCCATGGTCGAGTTCGCGGACGGCTCC
Source organism: Actinomycetes bacterium (assembly GCA_021811025.1). Classification (GTDB taxonomy): domain Bacteria; phylum Actinomycetota; class Coriobacteriia; order Anaerosomatales; family JAJZPX01; genus JAJZPX01. The sequence goes on along the minus strand of JAJZPX010000253.1, from coordinate 117 downwards.
GTGAAGGCGCACCTCGGGGTGACCGACATGAGAGTCCCCATCCAGTACGCGCTGAGCCATCCCGAGCGGTGGGACCCCCCCGTGGCGCCGCTCGACCTCGCGCACGCAGGCCCCTTC
>JAJZPX010000252.1 GCA_021811025.1 Actinomycetes bacterium | reverse complement strand
GAACTGGCTCTGCAGCTCTGAGGAGAAGAACTGCATCCTGTTACGCCCGAGCTCCTTGGCGCGGTACATCGCGACGTCGGCATGCCGCAGTAGCTCGTCCGGGTCCTCCCCGTCGGAGGGGAACATCGCGATCCCCATGCTCGCCGTGACGTGGAGGGGCTCCCCGCCGAGGTCGAACGGCTCGTTCAGCGCCTCGAGCACGCGCCTGGCCACCACTTCCACGAGCTGTGACTGCTCGAGATCCTTGACGACTACCGTGAACTCGTCGCCGCCCTCGCGCGACAGAGTGTCGCTCCCCCGCATGACCCGGGTCACCCTGTCGGCGACGGCCACGAGCAGGTCGTCGCCCTTGCCGTGGCCGAGCGTGTCGTTCACCTGCTTGAACCTGTCGAGGTCGAAGAAGAGGACGCCCACCGGCTTCTCCTCGCGGCGAGCGTGCGCGACCGCGGAGGAGAGCGAGTCGTACAGCACGGCACGGTTCGCGAGGCCGGTCAACGTGTCGTGGGTCGCGAGCTCCCGGAGCCGGCAGCGCATCTGTTCGATCTCGCTGATGTCGGTGCAGATGCCGACGTAGCCCTCGGCATGCCCGGCCTCGTCGGCGAGGGTGGTGAGCGAGAAGAGCGTCGGGAACTCGCTGCCGTCCGCGCGCCTCTGCCACAGCTCGCCGCTCCACTCACCTCGTTCCTCGAGGGACCGGACGATCTCGCGGTGGAACTCCGGCGGGTAGCGCCCGGACGTGTCCGCGCGCACGTCCCTGCCGAGGAACTCCTGCCTCTCGCGTCCGTGCATCCGGCAGTAGGCGTCGTTGACGTCTACGACCCTGCAGTCGCCGTCGGTGACCGCGATTCCCTCGTTAGCCGTGCGGAACACGTTCGCCGCCGTCTTCAGCCCCGAGTTCGCCTTGCGCAGCCCGTCGAGCACCCGTGAACGGCTCCGGACGAAGAAGACGAGGGTCGAGGTGATCAGGAAGACGAGCAATGTGAGGACGACCGGCCGGACGGCGCCCTCGCCCGGGACAGGGGAAGCGAACGTGACGACGAAGGGGGTCCCGAAGGTTATCAGCAGTATGTCGCCGAGAGCGGCGACGCCGAAGCCGATGCACTCCCTCCACCCGAGAACCATGGCGGCGAGGACCACCGGCGCCACGACGGCGGCGACAGCGGGCGAACCGGTGCCGCCCGATACCAGGAGGAACGCCGTGATGCCCATCAGCGTGCTCACGACCAGTGTCCAGGCCGCGGCTCTGACCCGGCCCCTCTTCATCATCACGAGCGCCGCAAGGCACGCGGCGGGTGTCGAGAGGGCGATGGCCGCGAACAGCGGCGCCTGGTCGGGGTGGAGCGCGATCCCGAAGGGCGCGAACGCCAACGCGGCCGCCGCGGAGACCGCCAGCAGCCATCGCAGGGTGCGGGACGCGTCCTCCTCGCGAGAAGCGGCGGCGACCGCAGAGGCTCGCACTCGGCCTTCGCTGTCGTGCGGCATCGCCCCTCCCTTCGTCCAACACCCGCCTCTTGTTCCCTCGGACGCGGCCTCCTTTCGCTGCCCCTTCGACTCCCCGCCGTGCGGCGCGGGTCAGCTGGCACCGCTCTCGCTTCCCTTCGCTCGGCTGGGTCGGCCGACGCGCCGGCCCCGAGGCCACACCGGAAGCTCTTGATGCTATACTCACCGCTGTCGATACCGGCACTGTTCCTCTAGGAGGAAACCCCTGATGAAGCGCGTTCTTCGCATCCTGCCGTTCGTCCTGGCGGGCGTGCTCCTGCTGACCGCTGCGGGCTGCAGCAATGCCGACGTGGCCGCCAAGGTCAACGGGCAGGCCATCAAGAAGTCCGACATCACCGGCCAGCTCGACCAGCTCAAGAAGCAGTACGCGAGCATGTTCCAGGGCAAGGAGGGCCAGGCCCGCGCGGACGAGTTCTACGGCAGGCTTCTCGATCAGGAGATCAACAAGATCCTCATCCAGCAGGAGGCCGAGAAGCAGGGGATCTCCATCACCGACGCGGACGTCAACGCGCAGATCGACCAGCTCAAGAAGGGCTTCCCGAGCGAGCAGGCCTTCAACGACGCGCTGAAGCAGAACAACCTCACGCTGGACAAGCTCAAGGAGCAGGAGCGCATCCAGCTCGAGTCGCAGAAGCTCCTCGACAAGCTCACGAAGAACCTCAAGGTGAGCGACGCGGAGATGAAGGACTACTACGAGAAGAACAAGGCCTCGCTGTTCACCGAGAAGGCGGCGGCGCACGCCGCGCACATCCTGTTCGACGCGAAGGACGAGGCCACCGCCCAGAAGACGCTCGACGAGCTGAAGAAGGACCCGGGCAAGTTCGCGGAGCTTGCGAAGAAGCTTTCCAAGGACCCGGGCTCCGCCAGCAAGGGCGGGGACCTCGGCTGGCCGACGAGCCCGTACGTGCCCGAGTTCCAGAAGGCGCTCGACTCGCTCAAGCCGGGCCAGATGAGCCAGACGCTGGTCAAGACGCAGTTCGGGTGGCACATCATCAAGGTCATCGAGAAGCGCGGCGACTCGATCCAGCCGTTCGACAAGGTCAAGGACCAGATCAAGCAGATCCTCATGCAGCAGCAGCAGGCCGACGTGTTCCAGAAGCTGCTGGACGACCTGAAGAAGAAGGCGAAGATCGAGTACCCGAACGGGAAGCCGTCCGCCGGGACGACCACCGCCACGGGCACGGCGCAGTAGCGCCCGCTCGGGCCGGGGGAGGGGCAGCACGTGGGGTCGGTCGCGATCGTCGGCCTTCGTGAGGACGCGGAAATGCTCCCGGCGCCCGCGCTCGAGCGAGTCAAGCGGGCGGACGTTGTCGTCGTGCCGTCGTCCGAAGGGGCGGCGGCACGACTCGCTTCCGCGGCGGGCATCACGCCCGTCGGCTACGCCGAGCTCGGACTTGCCCCCGAAGCCTCCACGGGCGAGGTGGTCACCGCGTTGACGCGGCTCGCCGCTTCGGGCGACGTCGTGCTGTTGTCGGCGAGCTTCCCGCTGATGCGCGGCGGGGTTGTGTCCGGGCTCCTCGACCGCCTCGGCGGCGACGTCGACGTGCTGCCGGTCGTCTCCACTCTCGAGGTGCTGCTGCTCGCGTTCGACGTCGATCTCACCGCCGACGTCGACATCGTCGACGCGCACGGGCTCAAGAGCTGGCATCCGCAGCGCGGCGGGCACGTCGTCGTCACGGGCGTCGAGAACCAGGTGCTCGCCCGCCGCGTCTCCGCCCGCCTCGCCGAGGCGTTCCCGCCCGACCACCGCGCGGTGGTCGCGGACCGCCGCGAGGCCGGCGGCTTCGAGCTGACCGCCTCGACCGTCTCCGGCCTGGCCGGCCTCGAGGAGGTGCGCCGGGACCGCGCCGTCTACGTCCCGCCGTCGTACGTGCCGACCCCCGACGGCTTCTACGAGCTCGTGCGAACCATGTCGATCCTGCGCGATCCTCAAGGCGGCTGCCCGTGGGACCTCGAGCAGACGCACGCGTCGATCCGCGGGCACCTCATCGAGGAGGCGTACGAGGCCGTCGCGGCGATCGAGGAGCGCGACGACGCCGCGCTCGCCGACGAGCTCGGCGACATCCTGCTGCAGGTCGTCTTCCACGCTCGGATCGGCGCCGAGGAGGGGCGCTTCACGATCGACGACGCCACGGCCGGGATCGTCGCGAAGCTGCGGCGCCGGCACCCGCACATCTTCGGAGGCGCGGAGGCCGGCACCTCGGCCGAGGTGCTCCATCGCTGGGAAGAGATCAAGCGCGAGGAGAAGCCGGGCGAGAGCGTGC
>JAJZPX010000251.1 GCA_021811025.1 Actinomycetes bacterium | reverse complement strand
AGAGCGAGGAGGGGTGACGGATGCCCGAGCGCCCGAGGGCCGGCATCGACGGCGTGCCGCACGAGCCGGAGCGCATCCCCGTCGTCGGCAGGACGCCGATCGACCGCCCGGCGCTCCTCGCCCGTCTCGAGGACATGGTGGCGTGGGGGCGCAGGAACTCGATCTGGCCGTTCGGCTTCGGGCTGTCGTGCTGCTTCGTGGAGATGGCGACCGTCTTCACGCCGAAGTACGACATCGCCCGGTTCGGCTCCGAGGTCATTCGCGGCACCCCTCGCGAGGCGGACCTGATGATCGTGGCGGGGACGGTGTTCGCGAAGATGGTCCCGGTCATCGTGCGGCTCTACGAGCAGATGATGGAGCCGCGGTGGGTCATCTCCATGGGCTCGTGCGCGAACTCCGGCGGCATGTACGACATCTACAGCGTCGTGCAGGGAGTGGACCGCTTCCTGCCGGTGGACGTGTACGTTCCGGGCTGCCCGCCGCGCCCCGACGCGCTCAACGAAGGCCTGCTGCTCCTCCAGCGCGCCGTCGGCGCCGAGCACAGGCCGCTGAGCTGGGTGGTCGGCCCGCAGGACGTGGTGCGGGCCGAGCGGGGCTCGATGCGCGACCTCAAGCGCGAGGCGCGCAGGCGCCGGACGACGCTGCCCTCGCCCGACACGGTGTGGGAGGTGGCGCCGGGTGAGTGAGATCGCGCCGCCGCTCGCGCCACCGGCGTGCGCCCCGCCGCGCACGGGGCGCGACGTCGCCGGCGAGCTCGCCGCGCGCTTCCCGGGCTCGGTGCTCGGGACGCAGCCCGCGGCGGCCGACCCGCAGGTGGTGTGGGTCGGCGCGAGGGAACTGCCGGGCGCGCTGCGCTACCTGAAGGACGAGGCCGCGTCGCCGTTCCCGACGCTCTTCGACCTCGCCGCCGTCGACGAGCGCACGCGCGGGCACCGTGAGGGGCTGCCGGCCTCGGACTTCACGCTCGCGTATCACCTGCTATCGCTTGCTCGCGACGAGGACGTCGTGCTGAAGGTGCCGCTCACGGGAGAGCGGCCGCGCGCGGCGTCCGTGACCGGCGTCTTCCCCTCGGCGAACTGGTACGAGCGCGAGGCCTTCGACATGTTCGGCATCGCCTTCGACGGGCATCCCGACCTGCGCCGCATCCTCCTGCCGCCGGAGTGGGAGGGTCACCCGCTGCGCAAGGAGTACCCCGCGCGAGCCACCGACCTGCCGCCGTTCCGGCTGCCCGGGCAGGCCGAGCGCGCCGAGGAGGAGGCGCTGCGGTTCCGGCCGGAGCGGTGGGGCCTCCACGAGGCGGGCGAGAGGCGCGACACAGACTTCATGTTCCTCAACGTCGGGCCGCAGCATCCGGGCACGCACGGCCTGCTGCGCGTCGTGCTGGAGCTCGACGGCGAGGAGATCGTGAACGCGGTGCTCGACATCGGCTACCACCACCGCGGCGCCGAGAAGATGGCCGAACGGCAGTCGTGGCACACCTACATCCCGTACACCGACCGAGTGGAGTACCTGAGCGGAGCGCTCAACAACATGCCGTACCTGCTCGCCGTCGAGCGGCTCGCGGGGATCGAGGTGCCCGATCGCGCCCAGGTCATCAGGGTGATGCTGTCCGAGTTGTTCCGGATCTCGAGCCACCTCGTGTTCTACGGCACCTTCGCGCAGGACGTGGGAGCCATGTCGCCCGTGTTCTACACGTTCGAGGACCGCGAGCGGGTGCTCGGGATCGTCGAGGCGGTCTGCGGCGCGCGGATGCACCCGAACTGGTTCCGGATCGGCGGGGTGGCGCAGGACCTGCCGGACGGCTGGGACGAGCTCGTGCTCGACCTCTGCGACTACCTGCCCGCACGACTCGACGAGTATGACCGCGTCATCCTCGGCAACCCGATATTCCGCGCCCGCACGAAAGGCGTGGGGGCGTATTCGCTCGCGCAGGCGCAGGAGTGGGGGGTCACCGGGCCGGGGCTGCGGGCGTGCGGGCTCGAGTACGACCTGCGCAAGAAGCGGCCGTACTCCGGTTACGACGCCTTCGAGTTCGAAGTGCCCACCGCCACGGGCGGCGACTGCTACGACCGGGCGTGGGTGCGCGTGCAGGAGATGCGGCAGAGCCTGCGCATCGTCCGGCAGTGCGTCGGCATGATGCCGCCGGGGCCGTACGTCTCCGAGCACCATCTCGCCGTGCCGCCGCTCAAGGCGCGCACGATGCTCGACATCGAGACGCTCATCACCCACTTCCTCGGCGTGAGCTGGGGCCCCGTGATCCCGCCGGGCGAGGCGGCGGTGCCGGTGGAGGCGTCCAAGGGCATCACGCAGTACTGGCTTGTGAGCGACGGAGCCTCCGGCGCGTACCGCGCGCGCGTACGCACGCCGTCGTTCCCGCACCTGCAGATGCTGCCCGAGATCGCGCGCGGCCGGATGATCCCCGACCTGCTCGCGATCCTGGGGAGCGTCGACTTCGTGCTGTCCGACGTCGACCGGTGAGGAGGAGGGCGGAGCCGTGCTGAGCGACGAGGAGCGAGCGGCAATCGGGGCCGCGGTGCCGCCCGACGGGGAGCCGCGCACGGCGGTCGTCGACGCGCTCACGATCGTCCAGCGGCGGCGCGGCTGGGTGTCGGACGAGGACGTCGCGGACGTTGCCGAGGCGCTCGGGATGAGCGCGGCCGACGTGGACGACACCGCGTCGTTCTACTCGCTGATCTACCGCCGCCCTGTCGGCCGCCACGTCATCCTCGTGTGCGACAGCGTGGTGTGCTGGCTCACCGGCCACGAGGACGTCCTCGCGCACCTCACCGGCCGGCTCGGCATCGGGCTCGGCGAGACGACGGCCGACGGGACGTTCACGCTCCTGCCCGTCGCGTGCCTCGGCCTGTGCGAGGAGGCTCCGGCGGTGCTGGTGGACGACGAGCCGCACACGCGCCTGGACGGGCGGCGCGTCGACGAGATCCTCGCACGCTACGGCTGGGCGCCCGGGCAGGCGGAGGCCGCCCTCGGCGGCGAAGGGGGCGAGTGAGGCGTGGAGCTGCTGCTCACCCGAAACATCCGTCCAGGCGCGCCCCCGCCCGACATCCGCGCGTACGAGCGGGCGGGCGGCTACTCGGGCCTGCGCGCGGCTCTCGCGAAGACGCCGGCCGAGGTGAGCGCGGAGGTGAAGGCCTCCGGGCTCCGCGGCAGGGGAGGCGCGGGGTTCCCGACCGCGCTCAAGTGGTCGTTCGTGCCGATGGGCGACGACGCCCCTCGGCCGAAGTACCTCGCCGTGAACTGCGACGAGATGGAGCCGGGCACCTTCAAGGACCGGCATCTGATGGAGGGCGACCCGCACCAGCTCGTCGAGGGCGCGATCATCGCCGCCTATGCGATGCAGGCCGATGTGGCGTACATCTTCGTGCGGCGGGAGTACGCCGAGTCGCGGCGGCGGGTCGGCAGGGCGATCGCGGAGGCCGAGGCGAAGGGCTACCTCGGCCGCGACGTGCTCGGCTCGGGCTGGTCGCTCGACATGCGGCTGCACGTGAGCGCGGGGCGCTACATGGCCGGCGAGGAGACCGGGCTGCTGAACGCGATCGAGGGCCGCCGCGCGATCCCGCGCGACAAGCCGCCGTTCCCGCAGGCGAGCGGGCTTTGGGGCAAGCCGACGGTCGTCAACAACTGCGAGACCGTCTCTACGCTCCCGCACATCCTCAGCCGGGGCGGCGCGTGGTTCAAGTCGCTCGCGCTCACGCCTGCGGGCGCGGGCACGAAGCTCTACGGCGTGTCGGGCAAGGTGCGGCACCCG
>JAJZPX010000250.1 GCA_021811025.1 Actinomycetes bacterium | reverse complement strand
GCAACGGCTTGCCCGCGAGGAAATCGCTCTCCCAGGCGCGGTGCGCGTCGAGGCCGGCCTTGACGGCGAGCGGGATGCGCGCGGAAGAGCCGCCGATCTCGCGGCCGAGCCGCCAGGACTGGGCGAGGAAGTCGCGCTTGCCGCGGCGGATGTCGATCGTGGGCGCGAGCACCGGCGTCTCGAGGTGCAGCGCTTTCGTCATGTCGGGCAGGCCGAGGAGCTTCGGGCACGTGAGCTCGCGCTTCTCGACCGACACCACCCGTGGGACGAAGAGGTAGTCGACTCGGCCGTCGAGCGCCGCGACGTGACCGAAGAAGACCTTCACGGGCAGGCACAGCTCGTTCTCGCCGAGCTCCGTGCCGCGGCGCACCGTCGCCTTCGTGGTGGGCGAGGACACGACGCAGCGCGCGCCGAGCGTCTCGAAGAACGCGCGCCACATCGGGAAGTACCGGTAGTAGAGCAGCCCCTGGGGGATGCCCACGGTGGTCTGCACGGGACGTTCCCCCGCTGACGTACGACAGGACCCGCCGCGTCTTAGATACCCAACGGTCACTTACCGCGGGCCTCTGAGTCTACCACATGCTGCCAGTGCCGCCGCCCGCGGCCGCCCCTGCGGCCCGTTTGGCCCCGCGCTTGCGGGCGGCATGGTAGACTCCAACCATCCCGACTCCTCGGAGGACCACCCGTCTCATGGACGACGTGCTCTTCGACCGTCCCGAGCATCCAGAGGAAGCATGCGGCGTCTTCGGCGCTCACGCGCCCGGCGAGGACGTCGGCCGTCTCACATACTTCGGCCTGCAGGCGCTGCAGCATCGCGGGCAGGAGTCCGCGGGCATCGCGGTGGCCGACGGAACGACGCTGACGGCGTACAAGAACCTCGGGCTGGTCACGCAGGTCTTCCGGCCGTCGGACCTCGACTCGCTGTCGGGCCACCTCTCGATCGGCCACACCCGCTACTCGACCACCGGCAGCTCCACGAGCTGGGAGAACGCGCAGCCGCAGCTGTCGAGCATCGGGCCGAACACGATCGCGCTCGCGCACAACGGCAACCTCGTCAACACGGTCGAGCTGCGCGACCGCCTGCGCGGCGAGGGGATCCGCTTCCGCTCGACGAGCGACACCGAGGTCATGGTCACCCTCATCGACCACTTCACGCAGGTCCACAACTCGATCCGCGCCGGCATCGTCGAGGCCATGAAGCTCATCCGCGGCGCCTACTCGGCCGTCATGATGACCGAGGAGGCGGTGTACGCGTTCCGCGACCCGTACGGCGTGCGCCCGCTCGTCCTCGGGAAGCTCGACGACCGCGGTTGGGTGATCGCGTCCGAGACCTGCGGGCTCGACATCGTCGGCGCGGAGCACGTGCGCGACGTCGCGCCGGGCGAGGTCGTGAAGATCGGCGAGGCCGGCGTCGAGTCGTGGCAGGCCGTGCCGGCCGAGAAGCCCAGCCTGTGCGTGTTCGAGTTCATCTACTTCGCGCGGCCCGACAGCGTGATGTACGACTGCACGCTCTACGAGGCCCGCGAGCGCCTGGGCGCCGCGCTCGCGCGCTCCGCGCCCGCCGACGCCGACATGGTGATGGGCGTGCCGGACACCGGCGTCCCCGGGGCGATCGGGTTCGCGAATGCCAGCGGCATCCCGTTCGGCGAGGGGCTCGTGAAGAACCGCTACGTCGGCCGGACGTTCATCTCGCCCACGCAGCTCATGCGGCAGCAGGGGATTCGGCTGAAGCTCAACCCGCTGCGCCACGCGCTCGCCGGCAAGCGGGTGGTGGTCGTGGACGACTCGATCGTGCGGGGCAACACGACGCGCAAGCTCGTCGCGCTGCTCCGTGAGGCCGGGGCGGCCGAGGTGCACATGCGCATCACCTCCCCGCCCGTGAAGTGGCCGTGCTTCTACGGCATCGACACGGACACGCAAGAGCAGCTCATCGCGTCGAGCAACGACGTCGAGGCGATCCGCGCCCACATCGGCGCGGACTCGCTCGCGTACCTCTCGGTCGACGACATGGTCGAGGCGATCGACAGCGGGCACGAAGGCGACTTCTGCCTCGCGTGCTTCGACGGCCGCTATCCGATCGAGATCCCCGAGACCGTCAAGCGCGGCAAGCTCGCGCTGGAGACGGCCGAGAGCTGACGTGGGGGCGATCGGCGCGCTGCTCGCTCCCGTCGTCGGCGGCCTCGCCCTCGGCGTCGCCTTCAACCCCGCCGCGTCGCTCGTCGGCGCGCCGATCGCGGCGGCGCTGGCGGGCTCGCCGCGTGCGGCAAACGGCCGCTTCGCCTGGGCCGCCGCCGCCGCGGTCGCCGCGTGGCTCCTGGGCGACGGGTTCCGCGTGATGGCGCGCCTCCAGGACACGCTCGCGGGGCGCCCGGTGGCGGGGCCTTCGAGCGGGCTCGTCCTGCTCGCGGCGTGGGCGCTCGCGGGCCTCGCTCTCGGCTACCTGCTGCCGGCCGCGCTCGGGGCGTACGTCGGCAGGCAGGTGGTGCGCGGGACGGGGTGGCTGTCGGCCGCGTTCGTCGCCGGTCTGGCGTCGACCGCCCTGGCCTCCCTCGCGTCGCCGGCGGCGGGGTCGCTCCTCCGGCTCGTCGCGCGGTGAGGGGCTTCGGGCGTGCGCGCGGCAAGAACCTGTTAAGCTGCGAGACAGCTGCGAGTAGGGGCCGCGGGAGAGGCTCTCAGGGGAAGGGCAGCTCGGTCGCGTCCCGTGCTCGCACCGGCTGCAGGGCTCTTGTGTCAGGAGGACATGGATGATCCTACCGCCTTCGCGTTCCCGGCGCGTTCTCGCGGCGCTGGTGGCGCTGCTCGTCGCGTGCCTGCTCGTCGCGGGCCCGGCGCTTGCCGCGCCCGTTCGGCCGAGAACGTCGCCCGACGCCGCGCTGACGCTCCGGAAGCGCGTCCCGTCGACGGCGCCGAAGCTCGATCCTGCGCTGCGAGCCGTCGCGTCGGCCGCCGCCGAGAAGGGCTTGCCGGCGGCCAGGGCCCTGAGCAGGCAGAGCGGCGTGCCCATGACGGCGGACGCGGCGAGCGTCGCCGTTCAGGCCGCGCAGGGCAAACGAGAAGCCGCGGAGAAGGCGGCCGTCGCGGCTGGCGGCCGGGTGACCGGACGAGCTCGAGACGTGCTGCGCGTCAGCATCTCGCCCCTCGCGCTCGCGAGGCTGGCGTCCTCGCCGGACGTCCTCCGAGTGCGGCGGCCCGCTCGTCCCAGGGAGCTGTCTCTCAGGAGCGAGGGCGTGCAGCTGATGGGCGCGGACCGGTGGCAGGCGCTCGGGACCGACGGCACGGGCGTCAAGATCGGCGTGATCGACCTCGGCTACCTCGACTACCGCGACCTGTCGACGCTCGGATACCTCCCGCCGCTCTCGCGCATACACACCGCGCTCTTCGACGCGACCCCGTATGGGATCACGTTCGGAGACCCGGGCGAGACGACCGCCTCTCCGCACGGGTCGGCGGTCGCCGAGACGCTGCACGACGTCGCTCCCGGCGCCGAGCTGTATCTCGCAGCGATCGGCGACGACCTCGATCTCGACGCGGCCGTGGAGTGGATGCACGCGAACGGCGTGCAGGTGATAAGCATGTCGCTCGGCTGGATCGGATACGCGCCTCTCGACGGCGGCGGGACGGCCGGCGCCGACAACGCGGTCAACGACGCCGTCGACAAGGCCGTGAGCGCCTATCACATGTTCTGGGCGAACGCGGCCGGCAACTTCCGGCAGCGGCACTGGCGCGGCGACTACGTCGCCTCCTCGGACGGCATCAGCCTCAAGTGGGGCTCGGGCGGCGGCAACGTGAACTCGTT
>JAJZPX010000249.1 GCA_021811025.1 Actinomycetes bacterium | reverse complement strand
GGGTCTCCGGCTCATGCCGGTCGGGTTTCGTCCTGAGCCGGTGACCGGGAGCTTCGGAGTGACGCAGTGGGCGGCCGGAGACACGGTCGCAGGCCTGGTCGACCGCGCCGACGAGGCGCTGTACGAGGCCAAGCACAAGGGCCGGGACAAGGTCGTGAGCCGGCCCCCGACGACTGCGGCCCAGTAAGGTCCGCAGAACCGGCGACGCAAGCAGGGAGACGGCGATGGCTGATGAGACGATGGACGAGTTCCTGAGGGACAACCACGATGCGATTCTCGCGGCCGTGCAGGACAAGATGCGCGGAGACGCGACCATGACCCGCATCGCGGCGCAGCGGGAGCTGAGTGAGAGCGCGCTTGCCGGCCAGGTGCTCGGGTTCTGGCTGGAGGGCATCCGCAGCGACATGACGCTCGGCACGACGGCGACGATGCAGCAGAGCATGCAGTGGTTTGTCAGGCTGCGCGCCGGCCACGACCTGCCGTTCGAGGACGGGATGGTGCTGTACATGTTCGACGAGATCTCGGACGAGATCGACGCGAGGATTGCTTCAGACGCACTGCGCAGGGAGTACGCGGCCTACAGGGAACAGGTCGCGGCTCTGATCAACGACGCGTTCCCGCAGTGACGGGAGGCCGGGATGGACTTCGAGGAATACACGGATCATCTGCTCGCCGGCGAGGACGAAGAGTGCCTCGCCGCGGCGAGGACTGTTGCCGGTGACCTGGAGGGGCTGCATCATCTGTATGTGGATCTGATCCAACCGGCCCAGTACCGGGTCGGCGAGCTCTGGGAGGCGGGCAAGATATCGGTTGCCGCGGAGCACCTCGCAACGGCGACCAACAGCTATGTCGCCAGCATCTGCTATGCGCCTCTGGCGCGCGAGACCACCGGCGGACCCAGAGCGCTCATCGTTTGCACGCCCGAGGAGATGCACGAGCTCGGCCCGCGGCTGCTCGCCGACCTGCTCGAGTGCGACGGCTGGGACGTGGACTTCTACGGCACGTCCATGCCGGTGCGCGACCTCGTCGGCGCGATTCGCGAGCGCAAGCCGCGCTTCGTCGGACTGTCGGCGGCGCTGGTCATGCACCTGGGCAGCGTGAAGCGGACCATCACAGCCATCCGGGACGCTCTCGGCGTCGAGACGCCGCCGATCATCGTGGGCGGCAACGCCTACCGCGGCGACGGCGACCTGTGGAAGCAGGTGGGCGCCGACTTCTACGCGGCCGATGCTTCGGCGGCGGTCGAGATGCTGCGGGCGCTCAAGGAGTAAGCGGAGGGAGGCGCCGTGCCGCCGGCAGTACCAAGAATGCCGGTCGGACCCAGGCGCCCTATGCGTCGAACGTGAACCCCTCGTCCCGCAGAAGGGAGATCGCCGCCTCGCACGCCGCGGCGTCATAGCGAGTCCCGGCGCCCTCCTCGAGTTCCTTGAGGGTGGCGTCGAGAGGCAGCGCCGCCCGGTAGGGACGGTGGTTGCTCATCGCCTCGACCACATCGGCGACCGCCAGCACGCGCGCCTCCGGCAGGATCTCCCCACCCGAGAGTCCCGCCGGATACCCCGAGCCGTCGAGGCGCTCGTGATGCTGGAGGACGGTCTGCGCGACGGGGCAGGAGAACTCGATCGACTCGAGGATGTCGAAGGCCGCCTGGGGGTGCGCCTTGATCAGCGAGAACTCGACGCCGGACAGTCGCCCGGGCTTGGCGAGGATCTCGGCCGGCACGACGATCTTGCCGATGTCGTGCAGCATGCCCGCGATGCGGATGCAGCGCGTGCTCGTCTCGTCCAACCCCATGCGCTCGGCCATCGCGGTCGCCATCGCGCTCACGCGACGCTCGTGGCCGCCGGTATACGGGTCGCGCGCCTCGACGGAGCGTGAGAGCGCGGCGATGACGCCCTCGGTGATGGCCTCGAGCTTGCCGACAGACGCTCGCAGTTCCTCTTCGGTCCGCTTCAGGTCCGTCACGTCCGTGACGACGTGCACCCCGCCGGTCAAGTGACCGTCGGCGTCGATCTCGGGGTCGAACGTCACGCGCAACCAGGCGCCATCCTGCTCGATCATGGCGGTCTCGACGCGGCCGGAGGCCGTGGAGCGGCGTTGTGGGCAACCCGGCAGGTAGTCGTGGGCGTTGTGGAAGATCTCGTAGCACGGACGCCCGAGGACGTCGTCGATGTCGAGACCGGTGAGCGCGGTCGTGGCCAGGTTGCAGCGCACGATGCGGCCGTCGCCGTCCATCAACGAGACGGAGTCCCCCATCGCGTCGAACGTGCGTCGCCACTCCGCGCTCGCCCTCCTGAGGCGCTCCGCGGCCTCGTACTGCTCCGTGACGTCGTGGACGAAGCCCTCCAGCACGGTCTCACCGGTGCGGCTGGTCAGGGCGACGCCGTGCTCCTCAACCCACTTCACCGCGCCGCCGGCGGTGGTGATGCGGTACGTCGTCGTCCACGGCTCGCCCCGGGCGATCGCCGATTCTGTCTCGCTTCTCTCGGCGGCCACATCGTTCGGATGCATCAGGTCGAAGAAGGACAGCTCCGCGTTGTGGAGGAGCGCCTCCGGGCTGTAGCCCGTGAGCTCCTTGCAGCCGTCGCTGACGAACCGCATGGTCCACGCATTGTCGTTGGCGCAGCGGAAGGCCATGCCTGGTAGTCCGCTCATCAGCGCGGCGAGTTCACGCTCGCGTTCTTGCAGCCTCCTGGCTGTGCCGATCCGCTCGGTGATGTCGCGCACGACGACGACCAGGCCGGTCGGATGTCCCTTCTCGTCGCGGATCGCATCGCCGTTCGCCTCTACCGGAAAGCGGGTGCCGTCGGCTCGGAGCGCGAGGTACTCGCTGGGGCCCCAAGGCTCGCCGCGCAGAACGCGGGCGATGTCGGTCAGAGCTCTCCCTTCGTCCTCGGGCGCCGGGAACTCGGACAGGTGACGGCCTACGATCTCAGCGTCGCCGCCGTACCCGAACATACCGGCTGCGGCGGGCGAGGCCAGGAGGACTCGTCCTTCCAGATCGGCGACGGTGATGGCGTCCGGGGAGGCGACGAAGATGGAGCGGTGGAGTGCTTCGCTGTCGCGCAGGGCGCGCTCGCGCGCCCGGTCGTCGATGGCGCGCTGCACGGCGAGAGGGAGGCGCGCCAGGTGGTCCTTGAGCACGCAGTCGTCGGCGCCATGCTTGAGCAGCTCGACGGTCGCCTCTTCGCCGATCACCCCGGAGACGCAGACGAAGGGAGTCTCGGGCTGTGCCGCCCTGGCCATCGCGAGCGCCGCGTGAGCGTCGAACCCCGGCAGCGCGAAGTCGGCGAGGATGACGTCGTACGCCGGGGCGGCGAGCAGCGCCTCGAAGGCCGCACGGTCCTGGGCCAGCGTCATATCGATCTCGAGCCCGGCGCCTTCCAATGTTCGTCGCGCCAGCTCGGCATCGGTCGGCGCATCCTCGAGGCAGAGGACGCGCAGGGGAACAGGGTTCTCGGCCGACGGCCTCACGTCGTGGACATCGAGGGGTTCAGGTTCGCTCCTCCGACGCGGGCTCCTTGAGCTGCCTGCCGCCGTCATGTAGCGAGCTCCACGCGGTTCCGGCCGCCCGTCTTGGCGCGATACAGGGCCTCGTCGGCCAGGCGGATGAGGCTGTCTTCCCGCTCGACGTTCTGACTTGGATAGGCGGCTCCACCGGCGCTGAGCGTCACGCGCACCGTCTTCTCGCCGTCGACGACCGAGCTGTCCTCGACTGCCTGACGCACGCGTTCGCCCATCTGCAGGAGATCCGCAGAGGAAGCGGCAGGCATGACGGCCAGAAGTTCCTCGCCTCCGTAGCGGAGAAGCACA
>JAJZPX010000248.1 GCA_021811025.1 Actinomycetes bacterium | reverse complement strand
GCTCGCCGCTCTCGCCGAGCGCGGTGAGCCCGAGCGAGGAGCGCGTGAGGTACTGGGCGAGCCCGAGGACCTCCTGGACGAGGACCGCGCCCACGAGCGCGTTCACGATCCACCGCAGCCCCGCCGTTTCGCGGACGTTAGCGGCGACGTAGAGGAAGACCAGGTAGGACCTGACCACCGCGACCAGCCCGAGGAGGGCGAGCGCCCGGTCCGCAGCGCCGAGGACGGAGAGGGCGCCGGCGGCGACGAGCCCGAGGCCCGCGAGGCCGGGCGCCGACAGGAACGCGGCGCGCGCTCGCTGAAGCGACCCGGGCGAGAGGAGCCACGCCGCGTACAGCGCGACGAGCACGACGTCGACCAGCCCGAAGGCGACCCCGGGCGTCCCGAAGTAGTCTCTGCGCGCGAAGAACTGGTGCGACAGGAGTGCGAGCGGGATGCTGAGCACGAGCAGGACCTGGAAGTAGCGGCGCAGGTCGGACTGGAAGAGGGCGGCGCAGGCCACGGCGAGCCCCGCGAACGAGGCAACCGTCCACTTCGCGGGTAGCGCCAGCAGCAGCACCACGCCCGCGCCGGCGACAACCCCTGCCAGCCCGATCGCCGCCCGCCGCCGGCTGAGATCGGCCGGCAGCACGGCCGTCCCGTTCATCCCGCGATCACCACCCCTGTCAGGACCGCACCGCTCCCGCCGAGGACGGAGGCCGCCCGGCGGGCGTCGGACTTCAGCGTCGCGCCCTTCGCGACGACGAGCACGGCGGCGCCGGCGAGACGGCAGAGCGCCGCGCTCTCGGGTGCGGCCAGCAGCGGCGGCCCGTCGATGACGACGCGGTCGAAGCGGCCGCCGGCCTCCTCGAGCGCGCGCTCGCACGCGGCGGCATCAGCGACCGCCAGGAAGCCGAGGTCCTGCTGCACCGTCTCGACTTCCCGGGTCCCTTCGTCCGGCATCCCCAGCTCGTCGCGAAGCCTGTCAGGCGGGTCGGCGCCCAGAAGCAGCGTCCGGCGGCCCGACAGCGCGAGCGCGGCGGCGAGGTCCGCGGCGACCGCCGCCTTCCCTTCGGTACGCCGCCCGCATGTCACGAGGATCGTCCCCGACGCGCTCGTCCGATCGCCGGCGAGCCTCGCCGCGATCTCGCGGTACCGCCGCGACGGCCGTCTTTCCTGCGGCATCTCCTCACGCCCCCCGGAGCCCTACTTCGACACGTCCACGACTGGAACGGCCGCGGCCGTCCCATCGTCGTCCGCCACCTCGCCCGCCACGGCGTTCCTCGCATCGTCAAGCGTGTAGATGACCTTGTTGCTGGTATCGAGGTAGGTCGCGACGGCGAGGCCGATCAGCACGCCCGCCAGGAACCCGACGGCGCCGTACAGCAGCTTGACCGGCCGAGCGGGGTACGGCGGGTCACCGGCCGCGCCCAGCAAGCGTATCTGGCCCTGCTTGGTCAGCAGCCTCGACTCCGTGCCCCGGTAGAGCTCGTGCACGCTGTTGAGGTCGTTCTCCGCTGCCGCGACCTGCTTCTGGAGCACCACCAGCTCGGACTGCTCGGCGGGCTGCAGGGCGACGGACGTGAACCCGTCGTCCTGCGCGCTGAGCCCGTGATCCACCCGGAACCGCGTGAGCCGCTCCGTCGCTTCCCGCAGCGCCTGCTCGCGCGAGGCGAACCCGGCCTCGATGTCCGCGAGCATCCGCCGCAGCTCCGCCTCGTTCGTCTTGCGGCTCGCCGCGACGAACTGCGCCGCCACCTCGTCCGCGAGCCTCGCGGCGATCTTCGGGTCCCTCCAGTCCGCCTCGATCTCGACGACGTTGCTCTCCTCGACCACTTGGGCCCGCACGCGTGCGGTCACCGCGGCTGCAGCCGCCTCGAGCGGCGTCTGCCGCTTCACGTAGCCGTACTTCGCGAACGTGAGGACGTCCCGCAGCACCTGCTTCACCCACGACAGGAGGCCGGTCCCGCCGAGGGCCGACGGATCGCGGTCCAGCTTCAGGGCCGTCACGGTGCGCTCGACAACCTCCGGCGTGACGACCATGTTGCTCTGCGTCTGCGCGTACGTGACCCTCGCGTTCACCACCGCGCCGCCGGCCTGCGCGTCGTCGCGGGGCATGACCATGAGGCGCACCTTCGCCACGTAGACGGGGGACAGCAGGTACGTCGCCCCGACGGCGACGAACGTCGCGACGATCCCGGTCAGCAGCAGCACCGACCAGTACTTCCTGAAGAACACCGCCAGATCCACGTTCATCTTCGCGCTCCCTCGAACGGACGGACCTCTCCCGTGCGCGCTCCCGCCGGCCTCACACGGCCACTCCCTCGCTCCCGAACGCGTACGGCCCCGCGACCGCGCTCAGCGCGACCCCCGCCGCGATCCAAGTCCAGATCACGGCCGGCGACGGCGCCGCAGCGCCCGCCGGCCCCAGCAGCGACCTCGCGGTCCCCACCACGAGTTCGAGCGCGAGCGCGACGCCGATCGCCGCGTCGAGAACGACGCTGCGCGCTAGCGGCCGTCCGGGCGCCCGGCCTCTCACCCTGCGCGAGCGGAGGACGAGCGCCGCCGCGCCCGCGGCCGCGATCGCCGCGATCGGGATCGCGCCGGGCGAGCGAAGCGGGGGCAGGGCGGCGTTCCAGACGGCGAGCAGCGCGACCCACCACGCGCCCACGAGCGCCCATCCGGCCGGCGGCAACATCGGCCCGGCGGCCGTCCTCGGCAGCAGGCGGCCGGATACGTAGAAGGCCAGCACCGACGTCGCGAGCCCCCAGTACAGCACCTGGATCGCCACCGTGAGCCAGTTGACGCCTAGCACCAGGGGCGGATCCGCGTAGAAGGACCGCGTCATGAAGCCCTCCATCACGAGGCCGAAGACGGCGCCGAACCCGAACAGCTCCCGGCTCCCCCACCCGAAGCGCCGTATGAGGTCCTCGGCCATGGTCGCGTAGGCGAGGTAGAGGGCGAAGAGCAACGGCTGCAGGAACAGCGTGAGGCCGTACTTGTAGTACTCGCCGTTGAGGAACGCGGCGGCGGCGGCCGTGAGCGCGATGCGGGCGATCGTCCTACGCCGCCCCAACGGCCCCGCCTCCCTCGGACGGGCGAGGCAGCGCGCCGCCTCGCAGCGC
Source organism: Actinomycetes bacterium (assembly GCA_021811025.1). Taxonomy (GTDB): domain Bacteria; phylum Actinomycetota; class Coriobacteriia; order Anaerosomatales; family JAJZPX01; genus JAJZPX01. The sequence continues at coordinate 721 of JAJZPX010000248.1, read as the reverse complement.
GCTCTCGGCGCGGCACACGATGCGCCCCATCTCGCTCACGATCGACCGCTCGATGTCGTCGTCGTCCTCGATCCGCACGCCCGGGAGCACCACCGAGTCGCTGATCCTGATCGGGCGAGCGACGGACACGCCGTCGGCCAGCACGGAGTTGCGGACCTCGCAGCCGGGATGCAGCGTCACGTCCTCGCCGAGAAGCGAGTCCGTCCCGACACGGCCGAGGAAGTGCAGGTTGCAGAACAGCAGGTCCTCGGGGAACGTCATGTTCACGTCCCACTCGACGATCGGCACGCAGCGCGTCTCGCGCCCGGCCTCGATCAGGAGCTGGATCGAGTCGGTGAGCTCGTACTCGTCGCGGAGCGCGGTGCGAGGCGTCCGCGCGACGGCCTCGAAGACCACCGGGTCGAAGAGGTAGATGCCGCATCCGCGCCACCGGGTGGCGAGCGGCCCCTTCGGCTTCTCGACCACGCGCGTCACCACGCCGCCGCGCTCCTCGACCGCGAAGTTCTGCCTGATGAGCTCCTCGCTCGGCTCGTCCTTCACCGAGAGCACCGCGGCCACGCCCTCGTCCGAGAACACCTGCAGCATGTCCTTCAAGCCCCGGAACGGGGCGAAGATACTGTAGATGTCGCCGAGGAAGAGGAAGAACGGGACGCGCACGAGGCCCGACACGCCGGCGAGCGCGTGCGCGATCCCGAGCGGCGACTCCTGCTCGACGTACGCG
>JAJZPX010000247.1 GCA_021811025.1 Actinomycetes bacterium | reverse complement strand
CGCCACGGCCACGAACGCGAGCAGCATCACCGCGCCGATGACGCCGATGTAGTACTGGCCCGTCGAGACGTGCCCCAGCGCGGGCAGGGCGACCGCGAGCGGGACGAGACCGAGCGCCGCCGCGCGGATCCACCGCGGGCGGAGCGGCAGCAAGGCGGCGACGGCGAGAGCCCACGCGGGCCAGGCGTTGAGACGCGTGAGCTGCTCCCTCGCCCCCGAGAGGTTCAGGCGGAACCGGCGCAGACGCGCGGGAAGGTCTCCGCTCGTCATGGCCGCCCCCCGCGCCATCGTCCCCTGCAGCCCGGACAGCGAGCCGGTGGCGAGCAGCCAGGCGAAGACGGGCGCGGCGACCGCGGCGGCGCCGGCGAGCATCCATGCCGCGAGGCGGGGCGACCTGGTGACGAGCGCGAACGCGGCGAGACCGACGGCGGCTCCGATCATGAGCGGCGGATAGGACACCACGCCGAGCGCGAACGCCGCACCCGCGCCCGCCGCCGCCGCCCGGCTCTCGTCTCTCGCCGCGGAGAACGCGAGCGCCGTCCCGACGGTGAAGCCGAGGAGCGCCATGGTGTTGTAGCTGACCGCGAGGACGTTGTACGGGGGTGCCAGCAGCGGGACGGCCGCCGCCAGCAGCGACGGCCACGGCCCGAACGACGGCCGCAGCGCGCGGAAGACGATCGCCCCCGACCCGGCCGCGAGCGCCACGAAGAACAGGCGCAGCGCCAGTTCGATCCCCGTTCGGCCGAATGCGAGCATCCAGAGCTTCGCGAACGGGCCGGCCGCGAGAAAGCCCGTGCTCTGCAGCGTCATGTCGTCGACGAACGGGCGGATGCCCTGCGCGAGGCGGACGGCCTCCACCGTGTAGTGCGAGCTGTCGTAGATCGAGATGCCGTATCTCGCCCGCCAAGCCGCGACGCCGATCAGCAGGACGCCTGCGAGAAGCACCACGGGGTCGCCCGTCAGGAGTGAGGGCCGGGCGGCCGTCTCCGTCTTCGGTGCGTGGTCCACCACTTCGCGATCCTCCAGGGAGAGAGCGAGAGCTACAACAGCGTACTCTAGCAAACGGCGCGCGCGTCAGCGGCGGCGGCGGAAGAAGACGAGCTGCTCGTTCCCGTCCACCAACCGGTAGTCTCTCGCGACGACCTGCAGCAGCGGGTCGTTGGCCGGGGCAGGGATCGACCCCTTCCGATGGGCGACGATGATGTCCGGCATGTCGTTGCGGCGCCTGAAGTAGTCGATGGCGAAGCGGTCGGCAGGGCCGTTGTCGAGCCACGTGGCGTTCGTGTCGATCCTCCCCGGCACCAGCAGGTACACGCCGGGCGCGTGGCAGACGAGGATCGAGTCGTCGGCGCGCACGCTCCTTCGACCGATCGCCTCGATGTTCTTCAGATTCCTGGCCTGCTCCGGCGTGGTGAGCAGCCCGGCGTACGCGCCTTCGGTGACGGGGGCCGCCATGCGGCTCGGAAGGCCGTCCTTGAAGGAGGTCGCGAACAGCAGCGCGACCACTACGGCCGCGAGCGAGACTCCCGCCGCCGCGCCCACGACGGCGCCCCCCTTCTCGATGACGAAGCGCATCCACAGCGCCACCAGCGCCATGGCGAGGGGCGCGAAGCCTGCGTACGCCGTCCCCCGCGACCAGCCTGCGTTCGTCGAGTAGACGACGACGCACGCGTTGACCAACGCCGGCGGAGCGGCAAGCCACAACAGCCGAAGCTGGTCGCGGTGCGACTCGGCGAGCGCCGACACCGTCACCGGCACGAGCGCGACGACGCCGAAGCCGATGAGCGTCACCGCTCCGACGACGCCGATGTAGGTCTGCGCCGGGGTCACGTGCCTGACCGCGGGCAACGCGAGGGCGAGCGGGATCAGGCCGAGCGCGACGGCACGGGCTCGGCGCCAAGGGAGCGGCAACAGAGCGACCACGGCGAGGAGCCACGCCGGCAGGGCCGCGCGTCGCGTGAACTGCTGCTCGATGTACGGGAGGAAGACGTTCAGCCGTTGAAGGGGCGTCTGCACTCCTCCTCCGCGCAAGGTCGCGGAGAGCTCCATCGTCGCCTGTAATCCGGACAGCGAGCCGGAGAGCAGCAGCCAGACGAAGATGGCCCCCGCCGCCCCCGCCGCCCCTGCGAGCATCCACGCCGCGAGCCGGCGGGACCGCGCCACCGCGACGAATGCGATGAACCCGACGACGGCCCCGATGACCATGGGGGGATACGAGACTGCGCCGAGGGCGAACGCCACGCCGGCGCAGATCGCGGCCGCGCGGCTGTCGTCGCGGACCGCGGCGAACGACAGGGCCGCCGCGACGACGAAGGCGAGGATCGCGCTCGTGTTGTAGCTGAGCGCCAGGATGTTGTAGGGAGGGGCCAACAGGGGGAGCGACGCCGCGAGCAACGACGGCCACGGCCCGAAGGACGGCCGCAAGGCGCGGAAGACGATGACCGCCGCGACGGCCGCCAGCGCCACGAAGAAGAGCCGCAGCGCCAGCTCGATGCCGAATCGGCCGAACGCGAGCATCCAGAGCTTCGAGAACGGGCCGGCAGCGAGGAATCCCGTGGCCTGCAGCGTCATGTCGTCGACGAACGGACGAATCCCGTCGGCGAGACGTATCCCCGCGACCGTGTAGTGCGAGCTGTCGAAGATGGAGATGCCGTACCTCGCCCGCCACGCGGCGACCGCGAACAGCAGGGCCCCGGCCAGCAAGGGGCCGGCGCCGCTCCTGGCGCCGACAGTCGCCGACTCCGCTCTCGATGCATCCTCCGCCACGTCGCGGCCTCCCACTGATAGGCGTCGCTGCACAACAGGCTACTCTAGCAAACGGCGCGCGCGTTTCCCCGACGCACTATAATCGGACCCTGCCGCCGCCTGAGGGCGGCCGCCACCAAAGGAGCGTGAATGGCCGAGTTCAACCTGAAGGACCCCGCGCTCGAGCCGATCGCAGCGAAGGTGCTCGCGGGCGAGCGCCTGACCCGCGAGGACGGCATCGCGCTGTACGCGAGCGACGACCTGATCGGCGTCGGTCAGCTCGCCGACCACGTGCGCCGCGCCAAGAACGGCGGACGCGTGTACTTCATGGTCAACCGCCACATCAACCCCACCAACATCTGCGTCAACCGCTGCAAGTTCTGCGCGTTCTCCCGCAACAAGGGACAGGAGGGCGCGTACGAGATGACGCTCGATGAGGTCGTGGCGGCTGCCGAAGAGGCCGTGCCCGACGGAGCGCACGAGATCCACATCGTTGGCGGGCTGCACCCGGACTGGCCGCTCGGCTACTACGAGGAGATGATGCGCCGGCTGAAGGCAGTGCTGCCGGACCACGTCATCATCCAGGGCTTCACCGCCGTCGAGATCGAGCACCTCGCGAACCTCGAGGGGATCTCGACGCTCGAGACGCTGCGCCGTCTGCAGGCGGCGGGACTCGACTCGCTGCCCGGCGGCGGCGCCGAGATCTTCTCCGAGCGCGCCCGGCAGGCGGCGTGGGACAAGAAGACGGCCTCGGACGACTGGCTGCGCATCCACGGCGAGGCGCACTCGCTCGGCATGAAGACGAACGCCACGATGCTGTACGGGCACATCGAGACGCTGGACGAGCGCGTCGACCACCTGATCCGCCTGCGCGAGCAGCAGGACGCCTCGGGCGGCTTCCTCGCGTTCATCCCGCTGGCGTTCCACCCGCTCAACACCGAGCTCGAGGAGCTCCCGTCGACCACCGGCTTCGACGACCTCAAGACGCTGGCGATCGCGCGCCTCATGCTCGACAACTTCCCGCACGTCAAAGCGTTCTGGATCATGCTGGGGCTGAAGGTCGCGCAGCTCTCGACCGTCTTCGGAGTCGACGACCTCGACGGGACCGTCGTGCAGGAACGCATCACGCACATGGCGGGCGCGCAGACAC
>JAJZPX010000246.1 GCA_021811025.1 Actinomycetes bacterium | reverse complement strand
CCCCAGCTCGTGAAGACGAGCCCGTAGTTCACGCCCTGGTTGCTCGGCCCGAAGTACTCCGAGACCGTGCACGGGAACAGCGACAGGTCCGAGCCGTAGTCGAAGCCGACCATGAACGCGAGCGCGGCGAGGAACGCCACGCTGTGGGCGGCAGCCAGCAGGAGCATGACGACGGCCTGGATGCAGAAGACGTAGCGCATCGTCCTTACGCTGCCGATGCGATCCGAGAGCACGCCTGCACCGATCCGCCCGGACGCGTTGCCGACAGCGAGCACGGCGACGAGAAGGAAGCCGAGGTCCGGCCCCGGCACCTGCGCGGTAGCGATTCCCGCCATGTGCCCGATGATCATCACTCCGGCGAACGCCGTGAGCCCGTACATCAGCCACAGCATCCAGAACTGCCGCGTGCGCACCGCTTCGTGCCAGTCGAGCTCGCGCCGCGTGGGCGGGCATTGCGCCTCGAGGACGTCGGGCGGCGGAGTCGGGCCGGGGAAGTAGCCGGGCGGCGGGTTCGTGACGAGCTGAGCGAGGAGCACCGTCGCGACCAGGAACGCGGCGCCGAGCACGAGGAACGTTCGCTGCACGCCGTAGCTTGCCAGCAGCGCCTGCGTGAGCGGCGCGATGTAGACGCTCGCGATCCCGAAGCCGGCCACGACGACGCCGGTGACCAGCCCGCGCCGCGTCTCGGGGAACCACTTGGCCGCCGCAGGGAACGTCGCGATGAAGCCCATGGCGATGCCGGAGCCGCAGAGCACGCCGAAGCCGAGGATGAGCGGCAAGCCCGTGCGGGGGCTCGCAAGGCTCGACACGATCATGCCGAGCCCGAGGAGCGCGCCGCCGGCCGTGGCCACCGCACGCGGGCCGATGCGGTCCTGCACCCTTCCCGCGAACGCCGTGACGAGCGCGAAGAACGCGACCGCGACCGAGTACGGGACGCTCGCCTGCGCCGCCGTCCAGCCCCATTCGGCCGAGAGCGCGTTCGAGAAGACGCTCCAGCTGTAGAGCACGCCGAGCGCGAGGTTGATGCCGAACCCCGCCGCGGCCACCACCAGGCCGTGCAGACGCGTTCCCCGCGTCGGCGAGACCAGAGGACCGTGCCGCAGCACGCCGCCTGTCGTTCCGTCGGACATGCCCGGGTTCGTACCCGTCGCGCGCACGCCCTTTCGCCGGGTGTTCGCCATGTCGCTGCCCGGCGTTAGAATGATTGGCATCGACCGATCTTCGGCGGGGGGAGCAGATGAGTGAGGCGCACAGGAGGGTGAGGGTGCTGATCGAGACGCAGGAGCGCTGCTTTCGCGGCTTCATGTACATCCCGCGTAACGACGAGCACCTGCGGCTGTCCGACCATCTCAACGGGTACGGCAAGGCGTTCATCTGCCTCTCCGACGCGGAGATCGCCGACAGGGGGCAGCACTGGCGCGTCGGCGAGAAGCAGCCGTTCGTGGCGGTGGCGGTCAGCGCGATCACCTTCATCAGCCCGCTCGAGGACGACCGGCAGGCGTCGTCCGGGAACCCCCCGGCGTAGCGCATGGGGGAGGGTCGCGTCGGTATCGAGGAATTCCCGCTGGGAGACCCGCGAATCCGCGAGCTCGTCGCGTTCCCCTGGCGGCTGTACCGCGGCGATCCCTGCTGGACGCCCCCGCTCGACGCCGACCTCCTCGGCAACCGGCTGCTCGGCCTCGTCGGGCTGCTGACGCCCGAGCACCCGTACCACCGGTTCGCCGAGGTGACGCACTTCCTCGCGAGGCGGGACGGCGAGGCCGTCGGCACCGTCACCGCGGCCGTCAACCGCCGCTACAACGACTACCACCACACCACGGTCGGCTTCTTCGGCTTCTTCGAGACGATCGAGGACTACGCGGTGGCGGAGGTGCTGCTCGACGCCGCGCGCGGCTGGCTCACCGAGCGGGGGATGACGGTGATGCGCGGGCCCGGGCAGTACTCGTGCGCCACGCACGAGCGGCAAGGCGTCCTGGTGGAGGGCTTCCAGCATCCGCCGACGGTCGAGCTCACGCACAACCCGCCGTACTACGCCGACCTCCTCGAGCGCTACGGCTTCGCCAAGGCGATGGACTACCTCGCGTACACTCTGCCGGTGCAGCAGCCGCCGCGGCCCGCGCTCCGCAGGATCGCGAACGAGGCGAAGCAGAGGCACCGCATCACGATCCGGCCCGTGGTGCTGAAGGACCTGCGCGCGGAGGTCGAGCGCATCGTCGACATCTACAACGACGCATGGTCCGAGAACTGGGGTTTCCTGCCGATCACGCACGAGGAGGCGGACAGCCTCGCCGAATCGCTGCTGCCGATCGTCGACCCGATGATCCTCCGTTTCGGCTACGTCGAGGGCGAGCCGGACCCCGTCGCGGTGCTAGGCGCGCTGCCCGACCCGTATTGGTCTCTTCGGCCGAGGTGGAAGTGGTACGGGGACTCGGACTACGTGAGGATGGCGCGCCTGCTCGTCCAGCGCCGGCGCATCCCGCGCGTGCGCCTCATGTTCTTCGGCGTGCGGAAGCCGTACCGGAAGCTCGGCATCGACGCCGTGCTGTTCGACGAGCTCATGGCGTACGGCCGATCGCGGCACTACCAGGAGTGCGAGCCGTCCATGCTGCTGGAGGACAACGACCTCGTGATCCGCGCGTCCGCGCACATGGGCGGGCACGAGTACAAGCGCTGGCGCATCTACGACCTCGCGCTGTAGGTTCGCCGCCTCGCGGCTGCCGGCCTCCCGCCACGCGGGCTTTCCGCCAGCGGGCTCCTGCCGCACAGCCTCCCGCCGCACGGATGGGAACAACAGGCATAGGACCGGTTTTCCCCCGCGAGGAGAGTGCCATGGACGTCACGGCCGAGTCGCGCGTCTTGGATCTGTTCCGCGCTTACCCGTACCTGAAGGACTACCTTATCGAGTACGCCCCGGCGTTCGAGCGGCTCGGCAGTCCGCTGCTGCTGGCGACCGCCGGCCGCGTCGCCACGCTTCGGACGGCCGCGGAGATGGCGGGCGTGCCGGCCGAGCGGCTGGTGTCCGACGTCCGCGTCGAGGTGTCGCGCCGCTCGGGCGACGGGGAGGGCGCGGAGCCGGTGGGCGCCGAGCGGCGTGCCGCGGAGCTGCAGGAGATAATCCGCGAGCTGCACGCAGGGGCGACCGTCGACGCGGTCAAGGCGCGGTTCGCGAAGATCGCCGACGAGGTCGACGCGTCCGAGATCGCCGCGATGGAGCAGGCGCTCATCGCCGACGGCATGCCGCCGTCGGAGGTGCAGCGGCTGTGCGACGTGCACGTCGAGGTGTTCCGCGACGCGCTGGAGCAGCCTGCCGAGGAGCGTCCGGTCGAGGTGCCGCCGGGCCACCCCGCGCAGACGTACCTGCAGGAGAACGAGGCGCTGGCGCTCATCGTCGGAGAGCTGCGCTGCGATCTCGACACGCTCTCGGCGGGGGAGGAAGACGAGCGCGACACGCTCGAGCGGCTGCGGCGCGGCCTCGCGCGGCTGGCGGAGATCGACGTGCACTACGTGCGGAAGGAGTACCAGCTCTTCCCGCTGCTCGAGCGGCACGGGATCACCGGGCCGACGAAGGTGATGTGGGGGCTGCAAGACGAGATCCGCGAGAGGCTCGCGAACGCGCGGGCGGACGCGGACGCCGGCGACGCACGCGCGCTCGTGCAGGAGCTGCCGAGGACGCTCGGGATGATCGAGGACATGGCGTACAAGGAGGAGCGGATACTGCTCCCCGTCGCGATGGCCGAGCTCACGACCGGGGAGTGGGTCGAGATGGCGGCGGACGAGGGCGCCGTGGGGTTCGCGTGGATCGAGCCGCCGCGTGCGGCCGTGGAGAGCGCCGCGCGCGTGCGGCCGTCGCGCGAGGAGCGCGAAGGGCTGTTGCCGCTCACGACGGGTGCGCTCACGCTCGAGCAGCTCGACCTCGTGCTGCGGCACCTGCCGGTC
>JAJZPX010000245.1 GCA_021811025.1 Actinomycetes bacterium | reverse complement strand
TCTGGAACTGACGGCGGTTGAAGACGCCGGTCAGGGGGTCGCGCTCCGCGAGGAAGGCGAGCTTGTCGTTCGCCTGCTCGAGCGCCCCGAGCATCCCGTTCATCCTGTGCGCCAGGTCGGAGATCTCGTCGTTGCCGCTCACCAGGACGCGCGTGCTCGGGTCGCCGGACGCTCTGACGGCGTCGATCTGCCCGACCAGCCCCCGTATCCGTCCCACCACCGCCAGATCGATGATGATGTACGAGGTGGCCGCGACCAGAAGGCCGATGCCTGCTATCACGCCGAACGACCGGTCGAGCGATTCGCCGGTCGCCGTCACGACATCGCGATCCTGCAGCGTGCGAAGGATCGCAACCGGCCGCCCGTCGACGCCTTCGAGCGAGGCGTAGCCGGCGATGGCGTTCCGGCCGTGGGGCTCGACGACGCCGGTGGCCCCTCGGGACAGCCGGGCGCGGGCCGAGCGCATGTCGGCGCTCATGGCGGGATCGTCCCAGCGCGCGAGGTCCCACCGGAGGTCCGTGACCTCCGAGAGCGTGCTGAGAGTGCTCTTCGTGATGTACCTGCCGAACACGAGCACGCCTGCCGGAGGCCCGGTGGCGTTCGACCGGAGTATCTCCTGCCCGACGACCATCATCAGCCCCGCTCGGCAGCCTATCAGCCCCGACCCGCCCGCGCTGGGCCGGTCCCGCAGCTCCCGCGCGAGCTGCCGGGCGTACGCGATCATCGCGGGCGGGGCCTCCGTCGCCGTGCCCGTGCGCGGGTCGATCGCCCCGGCGAACGCCACCCTCCCCGCCGTGTCGACGAACACCTCCGCCTCGGCCCCGTAGGAGACCATGCTCTCGGTCGACCCGATCTCGTTGGTCTCGAACTGCGGGTTGGCCTTCGGGTCCCGGACGAAGTCGTACGCGTCGTCCCACCGGCTCCAGTTCAGGACGACGAGCTCGAGCTGACGCGAGGAGAGCTGGAGGGCCTCCTCCGCACGGCCGAGCGACTCCATGACGTCCAGACGCTCGTGCCTCTCGACCACCGGCAGGATGATCGCGCGGACCGCAGCGTACGTCGTGAGCGTGAGCGTCAGCGAGACCAGCGCCACCGCAGCGACGACGTGCCCTCGCAGCCCGAGCCGCGGCCTCGTGCGGTTGCCGTCCACGGCGTCCTCACCTCTCCTGGAGGAGGACTTGATACCCCAGGGCAGGCCGGTCCGTTCGGCCGGGATCGAGGCGTCGCGAGGACATGACCGGTACGCGTTCCACGGGTACGTTACGGTGATGACGCGCGCCCTCGCGGGAGGTGCGCGCGGTGCGAGGACAGGAGGTCTCAGGATGGCCGGGGCTCGGCCTGGGCGTCCTCGCCGAGGATCGCCTGGGGGCCGCGGGCGTTCAACTCGTCGTGCTGGGGCTCGGGCTCGGCTTCGTCGCCGTCTGGGCGCTCGACCGTCTCTACACCCGCTCCTCGAACTACTGGCCGCTCATCCCCGGCGGGATCCTGGTGCTCGTCGCGATCGCGCCCGCCGTCCCTCCGCTCGGCGTCATCGTCGAGCAGTTGTGGCCGGTCGCGCTCATCGCCGTGGGGATAGCGCTGGTCGTCGCGGCGCTCACGCGAAGGACCGGGCACTAAGGGATGTAGGACTTGCCGAGATCGCCGCCGTTGCTGTAGCCGCGGCTCTCCCAGTAACCGCGGTAGCTCGCGTCCGAGGACACCTCCACGCGCTCGATCCACTTCACCCACTTGTAGCCCCACTTGTCCTCCGCCACGAGCTGCAGCGGCCAGCCCCATTCGGCCGTGAGCGGGACACCGTTCTCGCGATACGCGAGCAGGATGTCGCGGCTCGTGAGGTAGTCGAGCGGCAGCGACGAGGTGTATCCGTCGTGAGCGTGGAAGATGACGACCTTGGCGCCCGGCTTCGTGCCGCCCGCTCGCGCGAGCAGGTCCTTCACGCGGAAGCCCTCCCAGAGGAAGGTGACGCCCCACCCTTGGACGCACTCGAGCGAGACGACCTTGACGAAGCGGGGGGAGATCGCGAGGAGCTGGTCGTGCGTGAGCGACAGCGGCTCGTTCACGAGCCCGTCGACGCGCAGCCGGTAGGCCTTGCGGTCGATCCGCTGCGGGCCGTGGATGGAGTTCTCGCGGAGGGCGCTGACGGGGGACAGCGGCCTGCCCCGGAAGCTCGTCACCTCCAGCGGGCGACGCAGAGTACGCACGCGGGAAGTCGCACGCTCACCTCCGCTGGGGCGCGAGACGGGAGACGCGCACGGGCTCGAGGAGCTCGGGGCGGACGCGCCACGCGTCGTGGCGGCGGTCGTGTACCGTGGTCGGGAGCTCCTGATGGTAGACGCCGCTCGGCAGGATGCCGCAGCCCCCGTAGCGCTCCATCAGCCGCAGCTGCGCCACGACGTCCTCGCCCGCGACGCCGTTCTCGGGCAGCTCGCGCCAGAACCCGAAGCCGCCGCAATCGAGCAGCTTGCGCACGTCGTACAGCACGCAGCCTCCCACCCACGCGACGCGGTACGTGCGCGTGCGCTCGCTCGACAGCCCCAACCGCCGCTGCACGTGCAGCACGTTCGCGGCGTTGTGCAGCGTGTGCCGCTCCCACGCCTCGGTCCCCGGCCGCACCGCCTCGGGACGAACCGGACCGTCCCACCACTCGAGCCGCTCCTCGTCCGGTCGCACGTCGCCCGAGTGCGACAGCCCGATCGGGGCTGCGCCGACGAAGCCGCAGCGCTCGGCGAGCATCGTCGCGAGCAGGCGGCGCACGACGTCGGGCTCGAGCACGAGGTCGTCGTCGAGGAAGAGCGCGAAACGCGTTCGGGCGAGTGACACCAGGAAGTCGCGGTGCTCGGCCATGCCGCGGCGCGGGAGGTGCTTGACGATGGTGGTCGGGCGGCCGAGACCGACTAGGACGCGCGAGACCGCCTCCACCTCGCCCGCGCCCGAGACGTCCGCGTCGGCGGTCTGGTCCGAGACGATCACGCGGAAGTGAGGGAAGTCCTGGCCGACGAGGCCGGCAAGCGTCACCGCGAGCGCGGCGGGACGGTCGCACGTCGGGATGAGGACGTCGAGAAGCGAGCTCACAGGGCGGCGCCGGCCGAACGGATCGGGCGTATCGAGGCGCGGCGCACGAGCTGGTGGACGGCGTCGACGACTTCGTCCGGCTCCACGAGCCGCAGGCACTGGTGGTGTCCCTTCGGGCACTCCGACTTGTAGCAGTACGCGCACGGCACCTTGTGCGAGAGCACGAGGTTGGGCACCTCCCACGGCGTGTGCTGGGGGTTCGTGAGCGCGTACAGGTCGACGACGGGCGTGTCGACGGCCGCCGCGACGTGGACCGGGCCCGAGTTGTTGCTCACGATCACCGGCGCCGCCTCGATGACGGCCGCGAAGTCGGCGAGCGCGAGCATTCCGGCCACGGAATGGCTCGGCGCGCCCATCGCCGCGCGGATCTTCTGCACGAGCGGCTTCTCGGCCTCGGTCCCGGTGAAGACCACCTGGTAGCCCTCGCTCCTCGCCAGGTGCCGTCCGACGACCGCGAACCGCTCCGGCGGGTACCGGCGCGAAGGGGCCGTCGCGCCCGGGTGCACGACGATCCACCGGCGCTGGACGTCGACGCCCGCCTTCGCGAGCGAGCGCATCGCCCGCCGCCGTGCGACCGCCGGCACCTTCAGCGACAGCGTGTCGTCGGCGGTGACGGCTCCCACCTCGGCCACGAGGTCGAGCTGGCGCCGCACCTCGTGCCGCACTCCGTTCTCGGGCTCCGGCTCGGGAATCCAGTCGGTGAGCAGCTGATAAGGGTTCTCGCGGCAATGCGCGAGGCGCAGCGGGATGCCGGCCATGTGGCAGAGCAGCGCGGACGGCAACGGGTTCTGGCTGTACACGGTGAAGATGACGGCCGCGTCGAACCGCCGTTCCTTGAGCGCGGCGACTATCGCGCGCTCCTCGCCG
>JAJZPX010000244.1 GCA_021811025.1 Actinomycetes bacterium | reverse complement strand
GATCGTTCGGCCCGTCGGGTCCGGGCCGATGTCCTGCACCGTCCTGCCCGTGTCCCCGGAGCGCCTGATCGCGGCGAGGAGAGTCGGCGGGAGCCCGGATCGGGACAGCGGCCGGTCCCGCCACCCCCCGAACGGCATCTTGAACAGCTGGGACATCGCGCCGTTCGCGAGCCTGACGACGTCCCCGTCGATGAGCATCACCCCATCGTCGAGGCCGTCCAGCACCGTCCGCAGGTTGCTCTGCTCGCGTTCCGATGCCCGGGTCCGGGCGCGGACCTGCCGGACGAGGTCGGCCAGCGCATCCGACAGCACCTCGAGGTCGCCGGTCTCGCGCGTCACTCGCTGCTGCAGGTCACCAGCCGCTATGGCGTTGGCGGCCGAGGTGAGCCGTTTGATGGGCGCGACGGCGTCCGAAGAGAGGCGGGCCGTGACGAACAGCGCGACCGCGATCGCGAGAGCGAGCCCGAGGAGACCCGCGGAGCGCGTCTCGGCGGCGAGAGCGCCCACCGACGCGAGGGACTCCGACACTCGTATCGCGCTCGGCCCGCCCCCGTAGCGGGCGGGGACGGCGACGTACATGTGCTCCTCGCCGGTCCTCGAACGGCGGACGTCGTACCCGACCTGGCCGTCGAGCGCGGCCCTGACCTCGGGCAGCCCTGTCTGATTCGGGATCGACGCGACGGGCTCGCGGTTGTCGCCCAGGACCCTGCCGTCAGCGGCGACAACGGACACGTGAAGGTCCGGGGCAGCGACTCGCTCGACGAAGTCCTGGGGCGATCCGGCCGCATACTCGAGGGCGAGCGCGTACGAGCGCGCGATCGTGGCGAGATGCGCCTGCTGCTGTGCCTTGATCGCTCCCGTGAGCGGCCCGAAGAGGCTCGCGAGCCAAGCCACGGCGAGAACCGCGAGCACGGCCACGTACCCTAGCGTCAGCCTGAGCCGGAAGGACGACCGCAGCCTCGAGCGAAGAAGCTCGATCACGCGTCCCCCTCCTCGGCCGCCTTCTCGACGGTTTCGAAGCGGTATCCGAGGCCGTGCACCGTGTGGATGAACTTGAACGCCGAGGCGTCTTCGACGACCTGTCGGATGCGCCTCACGTGAACGTCGATGGTGCGAGTCGAGGGAAGGTACTCGTACCCCCACACCTCCTCGGCGAGCTTCTGTCGCGTCATCAGCACACCGGGGCGGGCGGCCAGGGCCAGCAGCAACTGGAACTCCTTCAGTCTCAGCCGGATCACCTTGCCCGCGACGCTCGCGCGGAACTCGGAGGGCTCGAGGACGAGATCGCCGACCTCGATCGTCTGCTCGGAGGCGAGGGTCGCCCGCTCGCGCACGCGCCTAAGGTTCGCGCGCACGCGGGCGAGCAGCTCGTCCATGGAGAACGGTTTCGTGATGTAGTCGTCCGCCCCCGCGTCCAGTCCCCGCACCTTGTCGCGTTCCGTGTCGAGAGCGGTGACCATGATTATCGCGACCTCGGAGTCGTCCGTGCGAACACGTTCGGCGAACTCGTAGCCGTCTATTCCGGGGAGCATGAGATCGAGAAGGATCAGGTCCGGGCGGAACTTCTTCGCCTGCTCGAGGGCCTCGATCCCGTCGCCGGCGCCCGCAGTCGTGAACCCGGCGCGCCGCAGCGCGTAGTCCACCGTCTGTCTGATTATCGGGTCGTCCTCGACGACGAGGATCGTGGCCATGCGCACCTCCGGCTCGACCGTCTCGCAGCATGACAGGGACGGAATCGACTGCAAAGAGCGTTTAACAAACGTTTTACTTCCTCCGCCGGGTTTAACACCGGTGCAACCAATGGGTAGCAAGTGGTCGCCTACGATTGGCCGCGGGCAGCCGGATGGTTGCCGTTTCCCCGTGAGGAGGAGTGAAGAGAGCAGTGAATGTGAAGCGGTTCATGATGGTGGGTGTCGTGCTCACCCTCGTACTCGGCCTGCTCGCCGCCGCGGGCTGCACGCCGAGCACCAGTTCGTCGTCTTCGGGCACGACGGAGTCGGCGGCTGCGTTCAAGGGCGCTCCGCTCGTCGGGGCCGGGGCGACGTTCCCGCAGCCCGTCTACGCCACGTGGACGCAGGACTTCAGCAAGATCGAGCCGAACGCGAGAATCAACTATCAGGGGATCGGCTCGGGCGGCGGGGTGCAGCAGTTCACCGCCAAGACCGTCGACTTCGGAGCAAGCGACGTGCCGCTCAAGAAGACCGAGGCGGACAAGATCACCGCCCCGTACATCGAGTTCCCGACGTGCCTCGGGGCGATCGTCGTGTCCTACAACCTGGAGGGTCTCTCCGCGCCGCTCAAGATGGACGGCAAGACCGTGGCCGACATCTTCCTCGGCAAGATCACGAAGTGGAACGATCCCGCGATCGCCGCGCTCAACCCGGGCGTCACGCTGCCAGCCGACGGCATCCAGGTCGTGCATCGTGCCGACGGCTCGGGCACGACGGCGAACTTCACCGGCTGGCTGAAGGGCCAGAGCCCTGAGTGGGCCGGCAAGGTGGGCGCGGACAAGTCCGTGCAGTGGCCGGTTGGCCAGGGCGCGAACGGCAACGCCGGTGTGGCCGCGGCGATGAAGCAGACCAAGGGCTCGATCGGCTACATGGAGTCGCAGTACGCCGCTACCACGGGCTTGGCCTCCTGCTCGATCAAGGCTCCGGACGGCAGCTTCGTCGAGCCTACGACCGATGCCGTGAGCAAGGCGGCGGAGTCCCTCTCCTTCCCGATCACGGAGACGACCAACCTGCTCGACTCGAAGACCCCGGGCGCCTATCCTATCTCGAGCACTACGTATATCCTTGTGTACAAGGAGCAGACGGACAAGGACAAGGCCCAGACTCTCGTGGACTTCTGGACGTGGGCGCTGACCAAGGGGCAGTCCGAGCTGCAGACGATGAACTATGCGCCGCTTCCCGAGAAGGTTCGGACGGATGCGCTGGCTCAGCTGGGTCAGGTGACCGTCAACGGTTCGGCCGTCACGCCGTCCGAGTCGGCCAAGTAGGATCGGATAGAGGTGGCGTTGGCAACACCACCAGCGCGACAGGAGATCCGTGCGGAGGCGCCGGCCAGCCGGCGCCTCCGTCTCGGTGACGGGGCCCTGAGAGGCCTCGCGATCGCGGGATCGTTGGGCCTCGTCGTGCTGCTCGCGCTGATGCTCCTTGTGCTGGGCCAGGGTGCGCTTCCCGCGTTCGCCACGTTCGGCTTGCGCTTCTTCACGAGCACGAACTGGAACCCGGTGGAGGATCGGTTCGGCGCGCTGCCGTTCATCTACGGCACTCTCGTGACGTCGTCGCTCGCCATCCTGCTCGCGCTGCCGATCTCCGTCGGGCTGGCCCTTCTGCTGAACGAGGTCCGATCGGGGTGGCTGCGCAACCCACTGGCCGTGCTCGTGGACTTGCTCGCGGCGATCCCGAGCGTCATCTACGGCCTGTGGGGGCTGTTCGTCATGGCGCCCGCGCTGAACGCGCATCTCGATCCCGTGCTCGCCGCCACGCTCGGCAGGGTGCCCGGTCTCGGCGTGATGTTCCGGCCGACCCCGGCGGTAGGGAACATGCTGAACGCCGGCATCATCCTCGCCGTGATGATCGTCCCGATCATCACGGCGGTGACGCGCGAGGTGATCGCCACGGTCCCCCACGACCTGCGAGAGGCCGCCCTCGCGCTCGGTGCCACTCGCTACGAGTCGATCCGGATGGCGGTGCTGCCGTATGCGCGCACCGGCATCGTCGGCGCCACCATGCTGGGCCTCGGCCGGGCGCTGGGCGAGACGATCGCGGTTGCGATGCTCATCGGCAACGGCCTGGGCATCTCGTCTTCGCTGCTGGCCCCGGGGTACACGATCCCGGCGGTCATCGCGAACGAGTTCCGAGAGGCGACCTCCACGGGCCTTCACCGCTCGGCGCTGCTCGCGCTCGCGATCGTGCTCGTCGCGATCGCGCTGGTCC
>JAJZPX010000243.1 GCA_021811025.1 Actinomycetes bacterium | reverse complement strand
AGCAAGGGGATAATCGCGCTGTCGGCGATGGCGGGCCTGCTCATCCTCGTCTTCCGCGCCGAGGTGACCGCGCTCATCCCGCTCTTCGCGATCGGCGCGTTCACCTCGTTCACGCTCTCCCAGGCCGGGATGGTCGTGCACTGGCTGAGGCATCGCGAGCGCGGGTGGGTCGGCAGCATGGGGCTGAACGGCTTCGGCGCCGCGGCGACGTTCGTCGTCACGCTCGTCATCGCCGTCTCGAAGTTCGCCTCGGGCGCCTGGATCGTGCTGGTCGTCATCCCCGTGCTCGTCGCGGTCTTCGGCCGAATCCGGCACCACTACCGCTTCGCCGCGGCCGCCGCGACCCCGGCCGCGCACGACCTCGCCGCGTGTGCGAAGCACGAGGACGAAGCGCGGAACGCCGTGGTCGTCCTCGTGAAGTCGCTCGACCGCCGCGCGATCGCGGCCGTCCACGCCGCCCGGCGCGTCGCGGGAGACTCGCTGACGGCGCTGCACGTCGACATCCGCGGCGACGGGGCGGCCGACTCCCTCCGGGCGGAGTGGGAGCGGTGCGGCTTCGGCTTCCCGCTGGTGGTGATCGACTCGCCGTTCCGGGAGATGATCGACCCCGTTGTCGAGTACGTGCGCTCGATCGAGCGCGGCGAGCGCGACACGGTGACCGTCGTAATGTCCGAGTTCTCGCCCGCGAACCGGCTCGAGATCGCGCTGCACGCCCAGACGACGATGTGGCTGGGCTGGTCGCTGTCGGCCGAGCCGGGCGTGGTGACGGTGAACGTGCCGTACCACTTCCACGACTGAGCCGACGGGGGGCGGCCCCTACGCCAGCCTGACGGCGAGCACCGCGACGTCGTCCTTCAGCGTGCCGCCGCACGCCTCGTTCGCCTGGCGGATCACGGCGTCGACCACCTCGGCCGGCTCGCGGCACGCCAGAGTCGCCAGCAGCTCCGCGAGGTCCTCCTCGCGCCGGGCGCCGGGCTCGCGTGTCTCGACGAGCCCGTCGGTGAACATCAGCAGCAGGCCGCCGCGCTCCATCGTCGCTTCGCGAGCGCGGTAGTCCACGGCGTCGTAGGCGCCGAGGACGACGGACGCGCCGCCGAGCTGCTCCACTCGCCCGTCGCGGCCGACGAGCAACGGCCCGGGGTGTCCCGCGGAGGCGTAGCTGAGCAGGCCGGACTCGAGGTCGAGCAGCGCGATGAACGCCGTGGCGAACGTCCCGATCTCGAGCTGCTTCTTCACGACCTCGTTCGCCCTGTTCAGGATGATGTCGGCCGAGGTTGACCGGAGCGCCTCGGCCCTGATGGTGTTCTTCACGAGCGAGGTGAGGGCGGCGACCTGGATCCCCTTGCCGGAGACGTCGCCGATCAGCAGCGCCACCCGGCCGTTGCCGACGCGGAACAGGTCGTAGAAGTCGCCGCCGATCCGCGCCGCCTCGGTCGCCGACCGGTAGGCATGCGCGGTCTCGAGACCCTCGATCCGCTCGGGCGCAGAAGCCATCGCGTCCTGCAGCGTGTCGGCGATGCGGCGCTCGGAATGGTAGAGGCGCGCGTTCTCCACCGCCAGCGCTATCGTGCGCGCGAGCTCGCGTGCGAACGCCAGGTCGGCCCGCCCGACATGCCCCGGCCCCGGCCCGCCGAAGCTCACGGCCCCCAGCACCGCCCCGTGCACGGCGAGCGGGACCGCGAGGACGCGCCGATGCCCGAGCACGGCCGCCTGGGCGACGTCAAACCGGGGGTCGTTGAACGCGTCGGACACGACGACCGCCCTGCGGTCCTTGATCGCGAGTCGCAGCTGGGGGGCGGCGTCGCCGTCGAACGGCTCCCAGAGGGCGTTGCGACCCCCGCAGCGCCGAACCCAGCGCCAGCCCCCGTCGCTCCACAGCACGACCGACGCCTCGGAGTCGAGGGCGACGGCGGCGGAGGTGAGGATCTTCGGCAGCGTGGTCTCGGGGTCGAAAGTCGAGTGCAGCCGCCTGGTGAGTCGGCTGAGCGACGCGGACAGCTCGGCGTCGCGGACCTCGTCGGTGACCTCGACGAGCGAGAAGACGAAGCCCTGCAGCCGTCCGTGGTTCTTGACCGGCCGAAGGCTCCAGTTCCAGTACGACGAGGCCGCTTGCCCGTCGTCGCCGAGCGCGTCGGGCCACCCGCGTTGCTCGACGCGCTCCTGCAGCGCGCTCGCGCGGCTAACCATGGTGGCGAGCGCAGGGTCCCGCATCACCTCGCCGAACGGCTTCCCGGCGATCTCGCCGTCCGTCGTCCCGAGGCGCTCGACGAACGCGGAGTTCGCCGAGATGAACGCGAGGCGTGGATCGAGGTAGCCGAGGAGAGCGTCCGTGTTCTCCATGATCGCCCGCAGCGTGCCGACCGGGATGATGTTCGCGAGGCCGGAGCGGAAGACGAGCACCGCGAGCACCAGGCTGCCGATCGGCTGCAGCTCCGGCGCGGGGATCGCGTACGCTGCCAGCGGGCCGGCGTCGCGGGTCATCCAGAGGCCGGCGGCCGCGAGCGAGAGGACGCCGGTCGCGCCGAACGCCAGGGCGTCGACCCGGCCGCCGCCGGGCTTCAGCCACAGGGACTTCAGGCACCACCAGAACCCGACGACGCCGAGGATGGCCGCGGCGATGTGGTGCGGTCGTGCGAGCACGCCGTAGATCACGGTCCCGCCGGCCTTCTGGCCCGCGACGAACAGGTGGTGCCACGGGTTCGTCAGGCCGGCGACGAGCGTGTAGGCCACCGGCAGGAATGCGACGGCCGTCCACCCCGGCTCGGCCCACCGCTTCGCGCCGACCTGCTCGGCCCCGAAGAGGAACACGAACGTCGGGGCGGCCGCCACGCCGAAGAGTATCGCGGCGAGCACGAAGTATTCGGCCGAGAAGGGTCGTGACAGAGCGGGATCGAGCGCCGGATCCAGGTTCAGGTGCACGAAGTACCCGGCGCACCAGATGGCGGTCGACAGGTTGAGCAGGAAGAAGAGGATCGTGGTGCGCGTCTGGCGGGGCGGGATGCAGATGGTCACGACCATAAGCATGATGCTGAGCACCATGCTTATGAGTGGCAGAACAGAGACTGCGCTTACCACCGCAGACCGCTCCCCCGTTCGGTTCGTCGAGGGAGCGGGGATACTCGGCTACGCCGCTGCCGGGTGCCCCTCGACGGTGTACCGTCGCTTCAGCCTGCCCACATCGTCGCCGAAGGGGCCGCCTCCTGCCGGGTACACCTCCACCAGCGGGTCCGCCACTCGTCTGTTTCCGTTGTATTGATCGCGGTACTCGCTGTTGACCCGCAACAGCCCCTCCACCATCAGTCTATGATACTTCTTCGCGAGTGTCGCGGCCTCAGATTTCTTAAGCTGCGGGTCGCGGTGCTCGAGCAGGATCACGAATCTCTCGTCGCGCATCCCGAGCTTGTGCCCGAGGATGTCGACGTCCCCCGCAGCGGCGAGCACGCCGGTGATGTCCTGCGCGTAAACGTTCGCGCCGCCGACCGTGACGGTCCCGTCCACCCGCCCGTGGACGTACACGAACGGCATCGGGAAGATGTCGGCCGCGGAGAAGCCGCGGATTTCCATCAGTCCGACGGGATCGAGATCGTGGTCGTGCAGCGCGCCGATGACCGCATCGAAAGGTATCGTCCCGCCGGCGTCGAGGATGTCGTACCGGACGAGAGGGACGGCGCCGGACACCGTCACCACGAGGCGCTCGTCGATCTGCTCGACGAAGGCCGCGCCTGGATCGAACTGGAAGAGGCTCGGCGGCGTGTCCTCGCCGAAGATGTCGCGGCACAGGCCGGCGTCGTGAAGGCACAGCCGCCGGACGAGCACGCTGAAGGGGTTCTCTCGCCCGACGTCGGTCCCGCCGAAGTCCGCGGCGCCGTAGCCGCTGACGACGGACAGGAGGTCGCGCTCGGGGTCGTGCCCGAGGCGCTCGAGCATGCGCTCGCGCCACTCCTCCGGGAAGCCCTCTCCGCCCGTGCCCAGGCGCACGTTGTAGCGCTCCCACCTCATGCCTC
>JAJZPX010000242.1 GCA_021811025.1 Actinomycetes bacterium | reverse complement strand
CCGCGCCGTGCGTCGGCGCGAACCTACTTGAGCTCGACGGCGGCGCCGGCCTCCTCGAGCTTGCTCTTGGCCTCGTCCGCCTTCTCCTTGTTGACTCCCTCGAGCACCGGCTTCGGCGCACTGTCGACGAGGTCCTTGGCCTCCTTGAGGCCCAGCGTGGAGTTGAGCTCGCGCACGACCTTGATCACCTGGATCTTCTTGTCGCCGGCGCCGGTAAGCACGACGTCGAACGTGTCCTTCTCCTCGACCGCTGCCGCCTCGGCGCCGGCGGCCGGTGCACCGGCAGCGGCGACCGCGACCGGAGCCGCAGCCGATACGCCGAAGATCTCCTCGAGCTCCTTCACGAGCTCGGAGAGCTGCAGGGCGGGCATCTCCTTGATAGCCTCGATGATCTCTTCCTTGCTCACAGCCATCTCGTTCTTCTCCTTGGTCTGACGGCTCCCGCGGAGCCCGTGTTCTTCCCTCATGCCGGGCGGCCCCTATGCGGCCGCCTGCTTCTGCTCGACGATCGCGCCGAGCACGCGTGCGAAGGCGGCAGCAGGACCGTTCAGCACCCTCACGAACTGCGACATCGGGCTGTTCATCGTGCCCAGCAGCTTCGCGACGAGCTGTTCGCGCGACGGGAGCGAGGCGAGGGCCTTCACGCTCTGCGCCCCGACGACCTGTCGGTCGATGAAGCCGCCCTTCACTTCGAGCTGCTTGTGGTCCCGCGCGAAATCCACGATCGCCTTCGCAGGAGCGACGGGATCTCCGACCGCGAACGTGAACAGGGTCGGCCCCTGGAGCATCTCGTCCATGTCCGGCAGCGCCAGCTCCCGGAGCGCGAGCTCCGTGAGCGTATTCTTGTAGACCTTCACGTCGCCGCCGGCCTCACGCAGCTTGGTGCGGAGGTCCTGCATCTCCTTCACGGTGAGCCCGCGATAGTCGCTGAGTATCACGGCGCTGCTCGACGTGAGCTTCGCCTTGATCTCCTCGACGGTAGCTGCCTTCTGTGCGGTTGGCATCGTCCGCAACACCTCCTTCCCTCGCCTAGCGCCGACGCTCATCGAAGGGCTTCGCCCTCTCGACCCGGTCGGCCGAGAAAAGGACGTGGCCTCCGCGAGAAGGCGGAGGCCACGTTCGGTGAGTGCA
Organism: Actinomycetes bacterium; assembly: GCA_021811025.1. Lineage (GTDB taxonomy): Bacteria > Actinomycetota > Coriobacteriia > Anaerosomatales > JAJZPX01 > JAJZPX01. Next base: position 2,881 of record JAJZPX010000242.1, on the reverse strand, counting down.
AGAGACCGCGGACGGCTCTCGTCGTTGTGCAGTGGCTCCACCTCGGCGGGCGGGATGCTCGGCATCCCCTTGGACCCGGCGTCTCGCCGGGCACCTGCTGTCTCAGGTGAGGTCGCGCTATGCGTTTCTCAACCGGCCTCTTCGGCCGTGACATCATGCCACGGCCGAATCGCCTTCGCAAGCCGACCTATGCGCTCTCCTCCATGAGGCTGCGCGTCTTCAGCGTGTCCACCGGGATCCCGGGACCCATCGTGGACGCGAACGTGATCGACTTCAGGTAGCGGCCCTTCGCGGCAGCCGGCTTCGCGCGCAGGATCTCGTCGAGGACCGCCTGGTAGTTCTCCACGAGCTTGCCCTCATCGAAGCTGACCTTGCCGATGGCCACGTGGGCGATGCCGAACTTGTCGGCCCGGTACTCGACGCGGCCCGCCTTGAGCTCCTTCACGACCCGGCCGACGTCCATCGTGACGGTCCCGAGCTTGGGGTTCGGCATGAGCCCGCGAGTGCCCAGGATCTTGCCGAGGCGGCCCACCTTGGCCATCATGTCCGGTGTGGCGACGGTCGCATCGAACTCGAGGAAACCGGCCGAGATCCGCTCGATGAGGTCGTCGGCGCCCACGATTTCCGCCCCTGCCTCCTCGGCTTCGCGCGCCTTCTCGCCCTGAGCGAAGACCGCGACGCGGACCGTCTTGCCCGTGCCGTTGGGCAGGCTCACGGAGCCCCGCACCTGCTCGTCGGCCTTGCGCGTGTCGATGCCGAGGCGGAAGTGAGCCTCGAGCGTCTCGTCGAACTTCGCGCTGGCGGTCTCCTTGGCGAGCCTGACCGCCTCGAGCGGCGCGTACATCCGCGTCTCGTCGACCTTCGCCGACGCCTCGCGGTACTTCTTGCCGTGCTTCATCTCTCGTCTACCTCCATCGTGGTCGACGGGCCGAGAGGGGCCCTCCCACTTCCGCGCCGGCCGTTGCCGGCCGCATGTCTACTCGACGGTGATGCCCATCGAGCGCGCGGTGCCCTCGATGATCTTCATCGCGCCCTCAATGTCGTTCGCGTTCAGATCAGGCATCTTCGTCTCGGCGATCTGGCGAACCTGGTCCCGCGTCACTGTGGCGACCTTGGCGCGATTCGGCGCCGCTGAGCCGGACTCGATGCCTGCGGCCTGCTTCAGCAGCACGGCCGCCGGCGGAGTCTTCGTCACGAAAGTGAAGCTGCGGTCCTCGTACACCGTGATCTCGACCGGGATGATGGTCCCCATCTTGTCCTGCGTTGCGGCGTTGAACGCCTGGCAGAACTGCATGATGTTGACCTGGTGCTGGCCGAGAGCCGGGCCAACCGGAGGCGCGGGGTTCGCCTGCCCGCCCGGGATCTGCAGCTTGATGAATCCTACGACCTTCTTGGCCATACGTTATCGGACCTCTCCGTCACGCCCGCATCGGCCACGCGGGCTCTCTTCTCTCTATTGCCGCTGCCGTTCCGTCGCGAGAAGCCCGCCCGGCTGCATCGGTCCGGACGGCACGAGGGACGACGACTAGAGTTTCGCCACCTGATCGAACCCCAGCTCCACCGGCGTCTCCCGCCCGAAGATCGACACCATCACGCGCATCTTGCCCTGGTCGGGGTTCACTTCCGAGATAATGCCGTCGAACTCGGCGAGCGGGCCCGCCGTCACCTTCACCGCCATGCCCGGCATGAACTCCGTGAACGACTTCGGCTTGGCGCCGACGACGCCCGTCCGCTGGATGCGCTTGACCTCTTCGCGCGAGAGCGCCACGGGCTTCGCCTGGGAGCCTACGAAGCCGGTCACGCCCGGCGTGTTCCGAACGACGTACCAGCTGTCGTCGTCGAGCTCCATCTGTACAAGGATGTAGCCCGGGAAGACCTTCTTCTCGGACGTGACCTTTCGGCCCCCGGCCTTGAGCTCCGTCACGGTCTCCTTGGGAATCATGACCTGGAATATCTTGTCGGCCATGCCCATCGAATCGATGCGGTGCTCGAGGTTCGTCTTGACCTTGTTCTCGTACCCCGAGTAGGTGTGTATCACGTACCACTTCTTCGCCATCGCTACCTGCCGATCCGTGCGAGGAAGTTGATGATGGTCTGGAACGCCGCCTCATCGACGAGCGCGACGAACGTGGTCATGAGGAGGAGCATCACCAGCACCACCAGGCTCGAGTTCACGATCTCGGGACGTCCGGGCCATACCACGCGTCTCACCTCGGAGCGCACGTCCTTCAGATACTTCGCAAAGCGCTGGAGAACGTTCGGCTTGGAAGCCTTCGCCTGCGCCATCTTCGTATGCCCGTCCTCTCGGTCCGCACGCCGGCGGATCCCATGCTCGAACCGCGAATGGACGCGGTGGACTTATCTTGGCAGGCCAGGAGGGACTCGAACCCCCAACATCCGGTTTTGGAGACCGGCGCTCTGCCAATTGGAGCTACTGGCCTATCGCCTCTCTTGCGGCTTCATCCCCGTCCTCGGAGAACGCCTAGCGCGTCTCCTTGTGCACGGTGTGACACTGGCACCACTTGCAGTACTTCTTGTACTCGATGCGCTCGGGGTTGCTCTGCTTGTTCTTCTTGGTGGTGTAGTTGCGCCGCTTGCATTCCGTGCAAGCGAGCGTGACCAGCGTTCTCATCGATCCTCCTTGAATGCCGCGCACAAGCATACGGGCAGCTCGTGCCCGGCAGCGGTCTCGTAATCTAACACCCCGTCCAAAGCAGTGTCAAACGCTCCGGACGCGGCCGACGGGGTCCGATGCGCCGAACCACGCAGTGCTCGAACAGACTACTCTCCCCCCGGCTCCAGCTGCTCGCGAAGCGAGTCCGCTGCAAGCCGGGGATCAAGTGACGCCGGTGAGGTCGCTCCGCTTTCGCGGCCGCGGCCT
>JAJZPX010000241.1 GCA_021811025.1 Actinomycetes bacterium | reverse complement strand
CGCCGCGAGGACCGCCTCCTCGCGCTCATTCGCATCCATCGGACTCCTCCGTCGCGAGCCGCGCCGCCTCGTCGCGCTCGCGCCGCCTCTTCGTCTCCCAGCGGTTGAAGGCGATCCACCCCGTCAGCGCGATGAGAAGCGCGATCGCGCCGTACCCGACGCCGTGCACCGCCTTCAACAGCAGATTGAAGTTGCTGCCGAAGAAGTAGCCGAGCGAGAGCACGACGGCCGAGTACACCGCGGCGCCGGCGACGGCGTACGCCACGAAGACCGCCGGCCTCATGCGCGACACGCCGGCGATCGTGAAGACGAAGTTCTTGATGCCGGGGGCGAACCGCGCGAGCACGACCGTGAGACTGCCGCGCCTGACGAAGTAACCCTCGGCGTCGGCGATCCGGCGCGCGAGCGTCGGGCCGAACCTGTGCAGCAGCGGACGGCCGCCGTGCAGACCCACGACGTAGCTGAGCACCGAGCCGAGGACCTCGCCGACGAAGACGACGCCGAACAGCGGCAGCGGCGATACCCGGTCGGCGGGAGAGAGACTCGCGACGAACCCGGCGGCGAGCAGCGTCGTCTCACCGAACGAGAACGTCCCGATGATGAAGACGTTCTCCAGCACCGCGAACGCGAACGCGATCAGATACGCGTGCTCGGCGAGCAGCCCGAACGCGAAATCGACCAGGTGTATGCCGGTGACGGGCAGCTCCATGCGCCGAAGTCGCGCCCCGCTACGAGGCCGACCGCTCCCCTGCGCCGCCAACCTTCTGCTTGAACGCGCCGGAGAGGGCCTCAGCCATCGTGACGAACTCGGTCGGGAGCATGAGGATCGTCGTAGTGTTCTGCTCGGCGCCCACCTCGGTGATCATCTGCATCCGCCGCAGCTCGAGCGCCAGCGGGTTGTTGGCGATGACCTGCGCAGCCTCGGCCATCTTAGCGGCGGCCTCGTCCTCGGCCTCGGCCTTTATGATGCGCGCGCGCTTCTCGCGCATGGCCTGCGCCTCCTGCGCCATCGCGCGCTGCATCTGCTGCGGGATCTCGACGTCCTTCATCTCGACCATCTCGACCTTGACGCCCCACGGCTCGGTCGCCTGGTCGACTATCGCCTGGAGCGCCTCGTTGATCTTGTCGCGCTCCTTCAGCACCTCGTCGAGGAAGTGCTGGCCGATGATGTTGCGAAGGCTCGTCAGCGCCACCTGGTAGCTCGCGGCGTAGTAGTTCGCCACCGAGACGACGGACCTCACGGGGTCCACGATCTTCATCCACACCACCGCGTTGACCTTGACCGTCACGGAGTCCTTCGTGATCGACTCCTGGCTCTCGATGTCGATCGTCAGCGTCCGCAGGTCGACCTTGCGCTGCGTCTCGACGCCGAGCGGGAAGAGCCAGTACAACCCGGGCCCGCGCGTTCCCACGAGCCGGCCGAGACGGAAGACCACCGCGCGCTCGTACTCGGTCGCCACCCTGAGCCCCGTCAGCAGGATGAAGACGAACACGGCGAACACGATGAACAGCAGGCCCAGCATGCCGAGAGCGGCCATCTCTCCTCCTCGATGAGGCGTCCCGACAAGCGTACTACCGGGGACCGACAGGTTCCACCAGGCCGCCACGGCACGGCGGACTACCCTTCGTCCAGCCCGAAGTCGGCGGGCGGCGCCAGAGTGAGCGCGCTCGACGAGACGCGGTCGACACCGGCTGCGGCGATCGCCGCGAGCCGCTCGAAGCCAACTCCTCCCGACGCCTCCGTGAGGCACGGCCTCCCGCGCTCCCCGGCCGCCTCGCGCACGCGCGCTACCGCCTCCGCGAGCGTCGCGTCGTCCATGTTGTCGAGCAGCACGATGTCCGCACCCTCGCGGCACGCCTCGGCGGCCTGCGCGGGCGTGTCGGCCTCGACCTCGAGCGCGAGGTCGGGGTGGGCCTCGCGCGCGAGCTCGACCGCGCGGGCAAGCGAGCCGGCCGCCGCGATGTGGTTGTCCTTCACGAGCAGCATGTCCCACAGGCCCTGCCGGTGGTTCGTGCCGCCGCCGATACGCACCGCGTACTTCGACAGCGCGCGCAGGCCCGGGTACGTCTTGCGCGTGTCGCACACCGCCACACCCTCGCCCGCCGCCTCCTGCCACCGCCTCGCGGCGGTCGCGATGCCCGAGAGCACCATCAGGAAGTCGAGCGCGACCCGCTCGCCCGCGAGCACAGCGCGAGCCTCGCCCGACACCTCGGCCACGGGCTCGCCGGCCGAGACGTCCGCACCCTCGGCGACGAGGGGGAAGACCTCGACGGGTTCGACGCCCGCGGCATCGGTCAGCATCTCGTACACGCGGGCGAGCACCGGCAACCCGCACGCGACGCACGCCTCGCGGGCGACCACGCGCCCTGCGAACCGTGCCTCACGCGGGAGCACCGCCGCGGTCGTGACGTCCTGCAGGAGCAGCGGCGCCTCGGCCGGCTCGGCGGCCCGGACGCCGCGGCTGAAGCGGGCGGGCGAGACACCGAGGTCCTCGGCCAGCGCGAGCGCGACGACGTCGTCGAGCTGCGGCAGGTCGAACGGCGCGCTCACCGCCCGAGCCTCCCGACGGGCACCTCGGCGGGGTCTTCGCCGCGCTTCCAGACGGTGTGCACGCGCCAGCGCTCGTCGTCGCGCGTGGGGAAGTCGCCGCGCGCGTGGACGCCGCGGGTCTCCGTGCGCAGCCAGGCGGCGTGGGTGAGCAGCACGGCGAGGGTGGCGAGGTTCTGGAGCTCGAGCTCGAACGGACGCGAGAAGGTCGCGCCGAGGATCAGCGACATCTCGTCGACGATCCCCGCGGCCTCCTCGAGGCTGCCGCCGCTGCGCGCGACTCCGACGAAGTCGGTCATCACCGCCTGCAGCGTGCCGAGCGCCCGCTCGAGATCGACGACCGCCGACGTCACGTCGTCCGGCGACACGATGCGGGCCGGCGGCGGAGGGACCTCGTCGAGGCCGAGGACGCGCGAGATGCGCCGCGAGGTGACGAGCCCCTCGAGCAGCGAGTTGCTGGCGAGCCGGTTCGCGCCGTGGAGCCCGGAGCACGAGCACTCGCCCGACGCGTAGAGCCCCGGGACGCTCGTTCGGCCGTCTGCGTCGATGACGATCCCGCCGACGGCGTAGTGCGCCGCCGGCGCCACGGGGACGAGGTCGCGCGAGAGATCGAAGCCCGCCTCGTGCGCCAGGTGCCACACCTGCGGGAAGCGCTTGCGTAGGCGCTCCTCGCCGAGGTGGCGAGCGTCCAGCCAGACGTGCGTGACGCCCTGCCGTTGCATGACGCGCTGGATCTCGCGCGTCACCACGTCGCGCGGCGCCAGCTCGCCCGCCTCGTGCGCGGACAGCATGAACCGCCGCCCCTCCGCGTCGAGCAGGTACGCCCCCTCGCCGCGCAGCGCCTCGGTCATCAGCGGGCGGGGCCTGGCCGAGGCCGCGTCGAGCGCGGTCGGGTGGAACTGCACGAACTCGAGGTCGGCTATCGCCGCGCCCGCGCGCCACGCCGCCGCCACTCCGTCGCCCGTCGCGATGCCGGGGTTCGTCGTGACGCGGTACAGCTGGCCGGACCCGCCGGTTGCGAGGATGATGGCGTCCGCCCAGAAGACCTCGAGCTCCTTGGCCCTCGGGTCGAGCACGAGCGCCCCCACGCAGCGGTCGCCCGCGGTGAGCACGTCCACCAGGAAGCGCTCCTCGAACACCTGCGCCGCGCCAAGCTCGTGCAACGCGCGCGCGAGCTTGTTCTGGATCTCCGCGCCGGTGGCGTCGCCGGCGTGCAGCACGCGCGGGAGCGAGTGCCCTCCCTCACGCGCGAGCGCGAAGACACCCTTCTCGCCGAGGTCGAACGCCACGCCGCGCTCGGCGAGCTTCGCGAGGGCCGCGGGGGCCTCTCCCACGATCGCGCGCACGGCGTCCGGCTCGCAGAGCCCCTGCCCGACCTCGAGCGTGTCCGCCACGTGCAGCTCCACAGAGTCCGCCTCGCCGACGGCGCCCGCGATGCCGCCCTGCGCGTACCACGTGTTCGTCTCGGAGACTCGCGCCTTCGTGACCAGC
>JAJZPX010000240.1 GCA_021811025.1 Actinomycetes bacterium | reverse complement strand
CACGAATCTCGCCTGATCGCTGCGCGCCCCGAGGATGACGCCGAACAGCTCGACGTCCCCCCGCCGGGCGGCGGAGACGAAGCAGTAGCCCGCGTGGTTCGTCATCCCCGTCTTGATGCCCTCGATTCCTTCGTAGTCGAGCATGAGGTCGGTCGGCTCGAACACCCTCCGCCCCCCGTTCGTCCCGTCGCTCACCGCGACGCCGGGCATTCCGACGATGCGCCGGAACTCCGCGTTTCGCATCGCGTACCTCGCGAGGGCGGCGAGGTCCGACGCGGAGGTGTGGTGGCCGGCGGCGTCGAGGCCGTGGGGGTTGACGTAGTGAGTGCCCTTGAGCCCGAGCGCGGCGGCCTTGGCGTTCATCAGCACGGCGAACTTCGGTATGCTCCCGCCGACGTGGACCGCGAGCGTGTACGCCGCGTCGTTGGCGGAGGCCACCAGCATCGTCTCGAGGAGCTGCTGCACCGTGAGCCGCTCGCCGGGAATGAGGTTCACCGCGTTCTGGGCGACCGACGCGGCCTCCTTCGGGACGGTCACGACGTCGGACAGCTTGGCGCGCTCGAGGACCACCATCGCCGTCATGATCTTCGTCGTCGAGGCCATCGCGCGGCGCTGGTCCGCGTTCCTCGACCACAGGATCTTCCCGTCGGACGTGACGAGGATGCCCGCTGCCGCGTCGATGTCCGGGGCGCTCGAGGCGAGCGCCGGCGCCAGCCGCAAGGTGCGCCCGCCCACCGAGTCCGTCGGGCTCTTCACCCCGAATGCCGAGGCGGGGGACGCGAGGAGGACGGCGGCGACGGCCGCGGAGACAGCCCTGAGAGCGGGCCGGCGGACGACCGAGGCTTTCGAGCGGTGCTGCTGCATTCGCCTATGGTACCTGATGCCCACGCGTGACACGCCTCTCATCCCCATCCTCGAGCGGTCCGATACTATTGACGGACGGCGCCCGAGGGCGCTCGTCGCCGCGTCGGCATGGGGGAACGTATGGACGTGACGAACGCGCGTCGCAGAGACGAGGGCTTCACGTTGCTCGAGGTGATGATCGTGGTGCTGATTCTCGGCATCCTCGTCGCCGTCGCCGTCGCGACGTACCGTGTCGCGATCGAGCGGTCCCAGCTCGTGACGTGCCAGTCGAGCCAGCGCGTCCTGGGAACCGCAGTGATCGCGTACTGCCAGGAGCACGGCGGCGATCTGCCGCCCGACCTCGCGGCACTGCGCCCCTACGTGACCGGACGGACGGCTTGGGACACCTGTCCTTCCGATCCGGCCGTCCACTACGTGTACGAGCCCACGAACGGCCGCGTCACGTGTCCTTTGCACGCCCCACAGTAGCCTCGACGAGGAGGGATTCGTGAAGTACGCACGATTCGAGTGGCTGGCTCTCGCCGTGGGTGGCGCCGCGATCGCCGGCACCATCGTCTCCTCTCTCGCCGGCCGGCCCCCCGTTGAGGAGATGGCGGGACAGATCCTGCTGTTCGTCGTGCTGTTCTCCGCCGTCCACTATGGCCGGAACGGGGGCTTCCTCGCGGCGCTCGGCGCCATCGTCGTCTACATCGCGATGCGGTCCCCGCTGCTCGTCCAGGGCCTCACCCCGGGCCTCCTCGAGCTCATCGCCGTCCGCATGGCGGCCTACGGTCTCGTCGGGATCGTCGGAGGCGAGGTGTGCGGGCGGATCAAGTACGTGCTCGCGCGGCTTGAAGGGGGCGGGAACATCGACGAGGAGACGGGAGTGTACAACGAGCAGTACGTGGCGCACGTCCTGTCGGACTCCCTCGCGCTGCACGCGCGCTACAAGGTGCCCTTTTCGATCGCGCTCCTCACCCTCTCCCCCGCGCTCACGTCCGACCTCCGGCCGTCCCGGCGCCGCTCGCTGCTTCGCGCGGTGGCGAGCAACGTCCGCAACGGCGTGAGGCTCGTCGACGACGTCGGGCGGTCGAGCGACGGGACGTTCGTCCTGGTCATGCCGCACACGCCGAAGGCGGGCGGCAAGATCGCGGGAGACCGGGTGCGCAAAGGGCTGCTCGAGCTGCTTGGGGCGCGCGACGCGTCGGTAACGGTGCGCGTGCTCGCCGCGCCCGAGGACGCGAGCGAGCTCGCCGGGCTCCTCGACACGATGGATGGAGGCGCGGGAGAGGCGGCCTAGCGTCGCTCAGCTGTCCCGCTCGTAGATGTCGTGCGCGGGTCTCACGGAGATCCCGGCCGCCTCGAGCGCTCCGGTCGCGGTCCGCGGGTCCTCGACGCGGAACACGTCGACCGCCACCTCGCCGTTCGGCTCGACGAAGCAGTACGCGTACTCGACGTTCACTCCCGCGCCTCCGAGGACGTCCAGCACCTCGGCCAGCCCGCCCGGCCTGTCCGGCACCTCCACCGCGATGACCTCGGTCAGCGCGACGCTGAAGCCGGCGTCCCGCAGCGCTCCGAGAGCGGCGTGCGGACGATCGGCGATGATCCGCGCCACGCCGAACTCGGCCGTGTCCGCCACGACGAACGCGCGCATGTTGCAGCCCGCCTCGCCGAGGACGCGAGCCATCTCCGCCATACGCCCGGGCTTGTTCTCGAGGAAGACCGACAGCTGCTCGATCATGACGCGCCCCCCTTCACGTCGCGGAGGTCCACGACCCGCTTCGCCTTGCCCTCGCTGCGCTGGATGGACTTCGGCTCGACGAGCTTCACGGCGACGCTTACGGCGAGCGCGGAGGCGATCTCCGCGCGCACCCGCCGGTGCAGCTCCTCGAGCGCCCTGATCTCGTCGAACGCGAAGTCCGGGGTGACCTCGACGTGCACCTCGACCTCGTCGAGCGCTCCCTGTCGCGTCAGCACGACCTGGTAGTGCGGCGCCACCCCTGGGATCTCCATCAGCACCTGCTCGATCTGCGAGGGGAACACGTTCACCCCGCGGACGATGAGCATGTCGTCCGTCCTCCCGAACACCCGCTCCATGCGGCGGAACGTCCTTCCGCAGGCGCACTCGCCGGTGATGACGCGGGAGACGTCGCGCGTCCGGTAGCGGATGACCGGGATTCCCTCCTTGGTGAGCGTGGTGAAGACGACCTCGCCCACCTCCCCGTCGGGCACCGGCCGCAGCGTATCGGGGTCGACGATCTCCAGCAGGAAGTGGTCCTCGTTCACGTGCAGCCCGTGCTGCTCCTCGACGCACTCGGTCGCGACGCCCGGACCGAGGACCTCGGACAGGCCGTAGATGTCGACCGCCTTGATGCCGAGCATCTCCTCGATCGTGCGCCGCATGCTCTCGCTCCACGGCTCGGCGCCGAACACGCCTACCCGCAGCGGCAGCTCGCGAACGTCGACGCCCATCTCGGCCGCGGTCTCGCCGATGAGCTGCGCGTAACTGGGAGTGCACGCGAGGACCGTCACCCCGAAGTCCTGCAGGATCTGCACCTGGCGCTTCGTGTTGCCTCCGGACACCGGGATCGTCAACGCCCCGAGTCGCTCGGACCCGTAGTGAGCGCCGAGCCCTCCGGTGAACAGGCCGTAGCCGTACGTGACCTGGACGATGTCCTCAGGGGTCGCGCCCGCGGCCGCGAAAGTGCGCGCCATCAGGTCCGACCATGTCTCGATGTCGCGTCTCGTGTAGCCGACGACGGTGATCTGGCCGGTCGTGCCGGACGAGGAGTGCACGCGGACGATGTCCGTCAGCGGGGCTGCGAACATGCCGTAGGGGTACGCGGACCGCAGGTCGTCCTTCACCGTGAAGGGCAGCCTCGCGACGTCATCGAGCGAGGCGATGGACGCCGGGTCGAAGCCGGCCTCGTCGAACTTGGCGCGGTAGAGCGGCACGTTGTCGTAGACGCGCCTGAGCGTGGCGCGAAGACGCTCGAGCTGGAGCTGCTCCAGCGCGTCCCGCGGCATCGACTCGAGCTCGGGCTGGAACGCCATCCCTCTCACCCCTCGCACGTGGGCAACTGCTGGACTACGGCTTCGGCGCGGGTGTGGTCGCGGTGGACGGCACGGAGGGCAGGAGCGCGCCGACCTTCACGATCTCGTCCTTCGCCTTGTACACCGACACGAAGGTGTCCTTGCG
>JAJZPX010000239.1 GCA_021811025.1 Actinomycetes bacterium | reverse complement strand
AGCGACGCACCACCGGTGGCGGCCGCGGCGACGGCCGCGGACAGCGGCAGTGCCGAGAGCGCCCAGGCCGCCTCTCGCCGCCGCATCGCGACCGCGAGCCATCCGAGGTAGACGGCGATGCCGGCGAACGCGGCGATCCCGACCTCCGGGGACACCGCGAAGCAGGCCGCGGGCACCGCGATAGCCCACGCGGCCAGCCGGAGGAACGCGGGACGGCCGGCCCTCGACGTGGCAGCAACGGCTCGCGTATGGAAGAACAACAGCGCGGCGACGGGCAGCAGGAAGCGCACCAGGAGCCCGTTGATGCCGACCGTCTCGTTGATCGCCACGGGCGCGCCGATCGCCGCGAAGAGCGCGGCTCGCTGCCGGCGCGTCAGCCTCACCCGGCCGACCGAGTACGCGAGGAGCGGGACGCCGGCCGAGAACAGCAGCACGTACACGGCGTCGTATGCGGCCTCGGCCGGGATCCCGAGCGGACGCAACGCCCGCCACGCGAGCAGCGGGAGGTACGCGAGCAGCGGCCCGTAGGTGAACTCCACGTCGCGGAACGGCGCGTCGCCGTTGACGAGGTACGCGAGCCGGTCGAGGAAGTAGTTCTTCTCGCCGTACCGCCACGAGCCGTAGCTGATCCAGGCGAAGAAGACGGCCGAGACGACCGTGACCGCCAGCAGCAGCCCCACGAGCCACCACGGCACTCCCTCGCCCCGCTCCGGGCGCGAGAGCCGGACGAGGCTTCCGGACTCGCGCGCGGATGTCGCCGACGAGAGCGCGAAGAGCGCCGCCGCGGTGAGCAGCGCCCCGAGCAGCGATGCCCGGTTGCTGAAGCCGACGGCGTAGCTGTCGGAGTCCGAGGGAGCGCTTGGAGCCACGTGCCAGGGCACGACGAACACGAGCGCGTACCCGGCGGCGAGGACGGCGGCGTAGGCGGCCGGGAGCAGCCACCGCCTCGCGCTTCCGGCCATCACCCGCTGCTTCCTCCCCGAACGACGACGCCTCCGCGAACCAGAAGATACCCGCCGGGCCGAGCGGACGGCGGGCGGGCCGGCGTCACGTCCGCTGAGACGCGCGTCCGCGCTGTGATACGCTTCTCACGCCGCTTCCGCTCCAGGCCCTCCTCCCCTCGAGATGGAGGCAACCGGGGCCGGGCATCTTCGGAAGGTGTGGTGAGCGTGATGACTGGGCGAGGGGGCCCCTTCGGCGGACAGTACAAGGGCCTGCGGGTGCTCGTCACCGGGCACACGGGCTTCAAGGGCTCATGGCTCTCCCTGTGGCTCACGGACCTCGGCGCCCAGGTCGTGGGATACGCGCTCGACCCGCCCACCGATCCCAGCGCGTTCGAGTCCATGCGCCTCGGCGAACGGGTGACGGACGTGCGCGGAGACGTGCGGGACGCCGACGCGCTCGGCGCGGTGATGCGCGAGCACGAGCCGGAGGCGGTCTTCCACCTCGCGGCGCAGCCGCTAGTGAGGGCGAGCTACGAGGACCCGTGCCTCACGTACGAGACCAACGTCATGGGCACGGTGACGATGCTCGAGGCCGTGCGCCGGACGCCGGGCGTGCGAGCCGTCGTGAACGTGACGTCCGACAAGTGCTACGAGAACCGTGAGTGGGTGTACGCGTACCGAGAGGTCGACCCGATGGGCGGCTTCGATCCGTACTCATCCTCGAAAGGCTGCGCCGAGCTGGTCACGAGCGCGTACCGCAGCAGCTTCTTCTCGGCCGACGGCTCGCCTCTCCTGGCTTCCGTGAGGGCAGGCAACGTCATCGGCGGCGGCGACTGGGCGGTCGACAGGGTGGTACCGGACTGCGCGCGCGCGATGCTCGCGGGTGAGGACGTGCGGCTGCGCAACCCGCGCGCGGTACGGCCGTGGCAGCACGTCCTCGAGCCGCTGTCGGGCTATCTGTGGCTCGGCGCTCGCCTGCTCGCAGGCGAGCGCGATCTCGCGTGCGCGTGGAACTTCGGCCCCGGGATGCTGGGGAACGTCACCGTCGAGACGCTCGCTCGCGCGTTCATCCGTGCGTGGGGGAAGGGCGGTCTGCGGATCGAGCCGGGCACCTCGGGGGAGCCGCACGAGGCGGCGATCCTGAAGCTGGACGTCACGAAGGCGGTCGACGTGCTGGGGTGGCAGCCGGTGTGGGAGATCGAGCGCGCGGTGGAGGCGACCGCGGAGTGGTACCGGGCGTTCGCGGACCGGGCCGGCGACCTCGTGCTGCGGTCGCTCGACCAGATCGATGAGTACACGGTCGAGGCGGCGCGAAGGGGCATCGCCTGGTCCCTCGAGGGCTCGATGGAGCGATGAGCGAGAGCAGACCTCTTCTCTCGGTGGTGGCGCCGTTCTACCACTCGACCGAGACCATCCAGGAGTTCTACAGGCGGCTGAAGGCCGTCACGGCGAGGCTCGAGCCGGAGATGGGCCACGAGCTGGTCTTCGTCGACGACGGCAGCCGCGACGGGACGCTCGAGATGCTGCGCGAGATCGCCGCCGCCGACCGCGCGGTTCGCGTGCTCGCGCTGTCGCGCAACTTCGGCCATCAGGTCGCGATCACCGCCGGCATCGACGCGGCGGCGGGGGACGCCGTCGTCGTGATCGACGACGACCTGCAAGACCCGCCCGAAGTCATACTCGAGATGCTGGGCAAGTGGCGCGAGGGCTACCGGGTCGTGTACGGCGTGCGGACGAAGCGCAAGGGCGAGAGCGCGTTCAAGGTGGCGAGCGCCAAGCTCTTCTACAGGCTCCTCGGCCGGCTGTCGGAGACCCCGATCCCGCTCGACACCGGCGACTTCCGCCTCATGGACAGGCAGGTCGTCGACGTGCTGAAGGCCATGCGCGAGGAGAATCGCTACGTACGCGGCATGGTGGCGTGGGTGGGCTTCCGGCAGTACGGGCTGCCGTACGAGCGCGATGCGCGGTTCGCGGGAGAGACGCACTACCCGCTCGGGCGCATGCTCGACCTCGCGCTCAACGGCATCCTCAGCTTCAGCCGCAAGCCGCTCGAGCTCTCGACGCGCCTCGGCATGCTCGCGACGGTCGTCGCGTTCGTGGCGGGCATCTACATCATCGTGAACAAGTTCGTGCACCCGGACACCCAGGTCGCCGGCTGGGCGAGCGTGCTCGTGGCCGTGCTGTTCATGGGGGGCGTTCAGCTGATCTCCGTCGGCGTGCTTGGGGCATACGTCGGCCGGGTCTTCTACGAGACCAAGCGGCGGCCGCTGTACGTGATCGCGGAGGAGATAGGGACGCCTCGGGAGGTCGAGTGAGCGAGGCGCGCCCCAGGATCTCCGTGGTCGTCCCGGTCTTCAACAACGAGCGCTACCTGCGGGAAGCGCTGCAGTCCGTGCTCGACCAGACGGCCGGGGACTTCGAGATCGTCGTGGCGGACCAGCGTTCGACCGACGGGTCGCGCGCGCTCGTCGAGTCGTTCGACGACCCCCGGATCCGCCTCGTCGTGAACGAGACGAGCACCGGCGCCGTCGCGAACTGGAACCTCGTGACGGCCGAGGCGCGCGGGCGCTACGTGAAGCTGCTGTGCGCCGACGACGTGCTGTATCCGGACTGCCTCGAGCGCCAGGCCGCCGTCCTCGACGATCCCGCGAACGCGAACGTCGCGCTCGTCACCGCACGTCACGACGTCATCGACGAAGCCGGCCGGCCCAAGCTGGTGCGCGGGTTCCGCAAGAGGGGACGCCTCGCCGGCCACGAGGCGATCCGGGCGATGGCGCGAAGCGGCACGAACTTCGTCGGCGAGCCTTCGGGCGTGATGTTCCGCGCGGAGGCGTATCGCGCCGCGGGACCGTGGGAGGAGCGCGCGCGGTACGTCGTCGACATGGAGATGTGGACGCGCCTGTTGCTGCAGGGCGACGTGTTCGTCGTCGGCGAGGTGCTCTCGGCGTTCAGGACGCAGCGGGGCAGCTGGAGCAACTCGCTGGAGGCGGAGACGCAGACGGCGGACATGCGCTGGCTGCTGGAGCGGCTCGCCTCGGACGAGAGGTACGGCGTCAGCCGGGCGGACGTGCGGCGGGGGATGAGGCGCGCGTGGGTGAACTCACAGCTCCGCCGCTTGTTCTATCG
>JAJZPX010000238.1 GCA_021811025.1 Actinomycetes bacterium | reverse complement strand
GGGTTCGTGGGCGGCATGGACGTCCCGCTGATCAAGAAGTTCGAGGCCGGGTTCCGCGCGGGCGTGAAGTCCGTCGACCCCTCGATCAAGGTCGTCTCGCTCTACGCCGGCAGCTTCAACGATCAGGCGAAGGGCAAGGAGCTCGGCCTGTCCGAGATCAACCAGGGCGCGGACGTAGTCTTCGCCGCGGCGGGAGCGACGGGTGAGGGTACGTTCAAGGCGTGCCAGGAGAGCAAGAAGGCGCTGTTCATCGGCGTCGACGCCGACCAGTACAACACGATCAAGAACTCCGGCGACACGATCCTGACTTCCGTCGTGAAGCGAGTCGACACCGCCGTGTACGACACCGTGAAGCAGGCCGTGGACGGCAAGTTCCCGGGCGGCACGATCGCGGTGTTCGGCCTCAAGGAAGGCGGCATGGACCTCGCGCCGTTCCATGACTTCGACAGCAAGGTCCCCGCGAAGATCAAGGATGCGGTGGACAAGGCGAAGAAGGACATCATCGACGGCAAGATCGTAGTCCCCGAGACGCTGTAGAAGAAGCGGCATCCCGAACCGGGCGGCCGGCTCGCTTCAGGCGGGTCGACCGCCCGGTACGCGGTCGGAAGCGGAAGGCGCAGGAGTGCCCGTCCTCGAGCTGCGCGGCATCACGAAGGTCTTCCCCGGGGTCGTGGCGAACGACGACGTTTCCCTCGCGCTCGAGCGAGGCGAGATCGTGGCGCTGCTCGGGGAGAACGGTGCGGGCAAGTCAACGTTGATGAACGTCGCCTACGGGCTGCTCGCCCCGGACGCCGGCGAGATCCTCGTCGAGGGGCGGCCCGTGAGGATCCGATCGCCGCGCAACGCCATCGACCTCGGCATCGGGATGGTCCACCAGCACTTCATGCTGGTGGAGCCGCTGACCGTCACCGAGAACATCGTGCTGGGCCGGGAGCCGTCCCGGCGCGGGCTGATCGACTTCGCGGCGGCGCGCGCGGCCGTTCGGGAGCTGTCCGAACGCTACGGGCTCCGGATCGAGCCCGACGCTCGCGTGGGTGACCTTTCCGTCGGGATGCAGCAGCGCGTCGAGATACTCAAGGCGCTGTACCAGGGGGCGAGGATCCTCATCCTCGACGAGCCTACCGCGGTGCTGACCCCGCAGGAGGTGTCCGAGCTCTTCGCGGTCGTGCGCGGCCTCACGCGCGAAGACCTCGCCGTCGTGTTCATCACCCACAAGCTCGATGAGGTCATGGCCGTCGCGGATCGCATCGTCGTGATGCGGACGGGGAAGGTCGTGGGGGAGACGAGCCCGGCGGCGACGGACGAGGCCGCTCTCGCGCGAATGATGGTCGGCCGCGACGTCGTGCTGCGGCTGGTGAAGGAGCCGTCGACGCCGGCAGGCGCCGTGCTCTCGGTGGACGGCCTTCACGTCCTCGACGACCGCGGTCTCGAGGCGGTGCGCGGGCTGTCGCTCGACGTGCGGGCCGGCGAGATCGTCGGGGTCGCCGGGGTCGACGGGAACGGCCAGCGCGAGCTGGTGGAGGCGCTCGTCGGCCTCCGCAGGCCGGCCGAGGGGACGATTCGGCTGCGCGAGCGGGACATCACGCACGATCGGGTGCGGGACACGATAGCGGCCGGCGTGTCGCACGTCCCCGAGGACCGTCACCGCCGCGGGCTCGTCCTGGAGTTCGACCTCGCCGAGAACCTCATCCTCGGGGACCACACGAGGTCCCCGTACTCGTCCCACGGCGTCCTGCGGCCCTCGGCCGTGACCGCGACGGCCCGGAAGCGGATCGCCGACTACGACGTGCGCGCTCCCTCCGAACGGGTGCTCGCGGGCAACCTGTCCGGCGGCAACCAGCA
The DNA here is from genome assembly GCA_021811025.1 of Actinomycetes bacterium. Classification (GTDB taxonomy): domain Bacteria; phylum Actinomycetota; class Coriobacteriia; order Anaerosomatales; family JAJZPX01; genus JAJZPX01. Next base: position 2,245 of record JAJZPX010000238.1, on the reverse strand, counting down.
GAAGCTCGTGCTGGCCCGCGAGCTCGGCAGGGACCCGGAGCTCCTCATCGCCGCGCAGCCGACCCGTGGGCTCGACGTCGGCGCGATCGAATTCGTGCACCGCCGCATCCTCGACGAGCGCGCCGCGGGCAAGGCCGTCCTGCTCGTCAGCCTCGAGCTGGAGGAGGTGCTGTCGCTGGCGGACCGCATCCTGGTCATCTTCGAGGGCCGGATCGTGAAGGAGCTCGCCGCGGACGAGGCGACGGCCGAGAACGTCGGCTACTTCATGACCGGAGGCGGCGAGGAGGGCTACCCGGGGCCGCCCGTCGAGCCCGAGGACAGGGGAGTGGTCCTGTGACGTCGTTTGGGGGCGGCCGATGACGCCGGTGAACGAGCGTTCGATCGAGCCCGTCCGGGCTTGGATGCCGGTCGCGCGGAAGGTGCTCACGCCGCTCGCATCCGTGGCGCTCGCCGTGCTCGTAGGGTCCGTGATAGTCGAGCTGTCGGGTGGGGATCCCGTCGCCGCCGCCGCCGCGCTGTTCACGGGTGCGTTCGGCACTCCGATGAACTTCGGCGAGACGCTGCTGCGTTCGACCCCGCTCATCATCGTCGGCCTGGGCCTCGCGTACGGCTTCCGCACCGGGTTGTTCAACATCGGGGCCGAGGGCCAGCTGTTCGTAGGAGGTCTCGCCGGAGCGTGGCTCGGCCTGCTGCTCGGCGGGCTCACGCCCTGGGTGAGCGTGCCGCTGCTGCTGCTCGCGGCGATGGCGGGAGGCGCGGCGTGGGCGTTCGTGCCGGCGATACTGAAGGCGAAGGTGGGCGCGCACGAGGTGATCACGACGATGATGTTCACCTACATCGCCCGCTACCTCGTGAGCTGGCTCGTGGTCGGTCCCCTCAAGGCCCCCGGGCCCATCCCGCAGACCCGGCAGCTTCCCGCCAACGTCGTGCTGCCGCTGCTGCGCGATATCTCGCCTGCGCTGCGGCTCGGCCGTGCGCACCTTGGGATCGCGATCGGCGTCGCCCTGGCGGTCGTCGTGTGGCTGGTGCTGAAGTACACGACGCTGGGCTACGAGGCGCGCGCGGTCGGCCTCAACCCGGCCGCGGCCGAGAACGGCGGGATCTCGATCGCCGCGACGACGGTGAAGTCGCTATGCATCTCCGGTGCGCTCGCGGGCCTCGCGGGCTGCGTCGAGGTGCTCGGCATCCACCACAGGCTCTTCGACCAGTTCTCGTCGGGTTTCGGCTTCACGGGGATCGCGGTGGCGCTGCTCGCGAAGAACCATCCGCTCGCCGTCGTGCCCGCCGCCATCCTCTTCGGGGCGCTCTCCGCGGGGGCGACGACGATGCAGCTCGAGGCGAACGTCTCCACCAAGCTCATCTCGATCATCCAGGCGCTCGTGATCTTCTTCGTGGCGGCCGAGGCCGTCGTCGAGTGGGTCGTCCGCGCGAGGCAGAAGAAGGCGGTGGCCGTCGATGCCGCTCGGTGACGTCGTCAATCCCGACCTCTTCGCGTCCGCGGTGCGGATCGCGACGCCTCTCGCGCTGGCGGCGATCGGCGGGACGATCTGCGAACGCAGCGGGGTCACGAACATCGCGCTGGAAGGCATCATGCTGACCGGCGCGTTCGCCGGCACCGCCGTCGCGCTCCAGACCGGGAACACGTGGCTCGGAGTGGGCGCGGCGGTCGCGTTCGGGATGCTCGTCTCGCTCGTCCACGCGTTCGCGGCGATCACGCTTAAAGCCGACCAGATCGTCTCGGCCACCGCCCTCAACATCGGCGCGCTCGGCGCGACAGGCTACCTGATGGAGGTCGTGTACGGGCACCCGGGCACGACGGACCCGGTACGGACGCTTCCGCCGCTCTTCGACTTCCACGGCCCGGCGACCGGCCTCGCGGGCACGCTGTTCCGGTGGGTCGACGGCGTGTTCCTCAGCTACACGCCGATCGTCTACATCGCGGTGGTGCTCGCGATCGTGCTGCACTTCGCGATGTACCGGACGAAGTGGGGCCTGCGCCTGCGTGCCCTGGGCGAGCACCCGCGGGCTGCGGACACGGTCGGCATCTCGGTCGCGCGCGGCCGCTACCTCGCCGGGCTCGCGTCCGGCGCGCTCGCCGGGCTCGCGGGCGCGAACCTCACGCTCGAGCAGGTCGGGACGTTCACGGAGAACATGACGAACGGCCGGGGGTTCATCGCGCTGGCCGCCAACATCTTCGGGCGGTGGACGCCGGGCGGCAGCTACCTGGCGAGCCTGCTCTTCGGGT
>JAJZPX010000237.1 GCA_021811025.1 Actinomycetes bacterium | reverse complement strand
GACGCCCGGGGAGCCTCTTCGCGAGCCAGCCCGCGCACTGGGCCGTCGCCTGCGGATGGCTGTAGACGGCGGTCACGTCGCGGAGGCCGACGCCTGGCGCGACGATGAGCGCGTTGTGGATGTCGCGCACGAACTCGCTCTGGACGTGCAGGTCGGTGTCGAAGACGAGCGCGTCCAGCGTGGCGTTGACGGAGCCCTCGACCGAGTTCTCGATGGGCGCGATTCCGGCGTCCGCGCGCCCTTCTTCGACCGCCTCGAACACCTCGGGGATGGTGTTGCACGGCACCGGCCGGGCGCCGGGAAGGCTCAGCGAGAGCAGCGCCTCCTCGGAGTGGGTGCCCGGGGGCCCGAGGAACGCGTAGCGGCTCATGCGGGCAACTCCTCCACGTCGCCGCCGACGGCCGCCGCCCCCTCGCCCGAGTCGTCGAGCGAGCGCATGAGCGGCTGAGCGGCGCGAACGCGATCGCGTCCGAGGTGCTTCGCCTGGTATAGCGCGTCGTCCGCCTGGCGCAGCAGCGTCTCGCGGTCCTCCGCGTGAACGGGGAACGCCGCGAGGCCGATGCTCAGCGTCAGCGGCACCTTCCGCTCCCCTTCGCCGTCAGCGAACCGGTAGCCCGCCACGGACTCGCGGATCTTCTCGGCCACCACGAAGGCGCCTGCGGCGTCCGTCTCAGGCAGGATCACCGCGAACTCCTCGCCGCCGTATCGCGCGGTGACGTCGATCTCGCGCACCGCCGCCTTCAGCACCTGACCGAGGTCCGCGAGCGCCCGGTCGCCCGCGACGTGCCCGTGCGCGTCGTTGAATTGCTTGAAGTCGTCCGCGTCGAGCATCAGCAGCGACAGCGGCCGGTCGAAGCGTCTCGCGCGCTCGAACTCGTCGTCGAGCCGCTGCTGCATGTAGCGGTAGTTGTGCAGCCCGGTCAGCTCGTCCGTGATCGACAAGCGCTTCGTGAGCTTGTACAGCTGCGAGTTCTCGACCGCCACCACCAGCTCGCTCGCCACCGCCTGCAGCACGAGCCGGTCCTCGAGGCGCATCGCCTCTATGTGCCGCGCCTCCGCGCAGAACACCACCATCATCTGCCCGTGGTCGAGGATGGTGAGGCAGGTGAAGAGCCCTCCCTCGAGCTCGAGCGCGCCGTCGCTCGAGATGCTGTCGATGGAGCGGGCCACGGTGGCCGATGCGCCTCCCAGGCCGGCGCTGGCCGAGAAGAGCGTCTGCGCCTTCTGCTTGTCAAGGACGAGCAGCGAGCAGGCGGGCACGTCGATGACCTTCTGGATGATCTCGAGGACGAGCGGGCCGATGGCGTCGAAGTCGAGCGAGCTGTGGATGACCTCGGTGATCTCCGAGACCGCGTTCAGCTCGGACAGCCGCCTCTGCAGCTGCTGGTTGAGGCTCTCGACGTCCTCATGGCTCGACTCGAGCTCGGCCTCGCGCTCCAGCTGCCGGTGCATCCCCTCGGCGACGAACGCCGCGAGCAGCAGGACCGTGAACGCCTTGAACGCGATGAGAAGGTACTCGATCGGCGTGTGCGCGCGGTAGAAGCCGATGGCGTGCGCCGCGACGTACGCGGCGGCCGTCAGCACCGCGACGCCCTGTGCCTCCCGCTTCGGCAGCGCGACCGCGTAGATCACGACGAGCCCGACGTACCACGTGTACATCGGATCCTGATACGCGTGAGTGGCGATGAGGAGGATCCCGGCGCTGACCAGGTCGAACGGCAGCGCGATCCACAGCACGCGGCGACGAGGGAGGCTGGAGGCGAGGTAAGCGACGAGCACGCCGACCGTGACGATCGCGAACATCGTCATGCCCACCTGCTGCATCAGCTCGAACCCAACGGGCGGACGCAGGAAGCCTCCCGAGAACAGCACGATGAGCGCGAACGACGTGAACACGCGCGCGATGAGGTACGCCGTGTCGACGACGTCGAGGTGGTGACGGCCGATCCTAACCATGGCGCACCCTGCCTCGCGGCGGGACGGACTGCCGCGGCCCGAGCGCCTGCGCGACGGCGTCCGACTCCTCGTCGGTCAGGGGGACGTCCGAGGTCCCGGCCGCGACGGGCTTCACGTACATCCGCGAGTCCGCCCTGCCGTAGATCGAGGTGACGAGCACGCCGTCACCGGAGTCGTCGAGTAGCGCCAGCGAGAACGAGAACATCCCCGCGAGTCCCGGCAACGCGTCGAAGCGCACGAGCCCGACGTGCCGGACCGCGTGCGAGAGCCGCTCGGCGATCGCGGCGTCGTCCTTCCGAAGCCGCTCCTGCCCGCGCTCAAGGGATCCGAGGCGCGACTCGATGATGCCCGCCATACGGAAGAGGTCGCCCTCGACGGCCATGCGGGCGAGCTCGCTCCTCGACGCGGTCAGGCTGCGAACGCGGCCGGCGAGCGCCCCGGCCCACGCCAGTGCCCCGATCGCCACGGCGAGAGCCACGACCGCGAGGATGACTGCCGGCACATCCACTCCTATCAGAGCCGGGGAATCCCAGTGTACGTCTTTTGTCGGCAACCTGGCGTACTATCCTGATCGTGGCTGACTGAAGCAGCCACGAGCCGCCGGGGTCGAGCAGACTCGCCTTCGGCGAGCAGCTCATCCCGGCGAGGCCTGGGCGGCAAGCGGCTCGTGCCGCGCGGGCGTAGGCGGCGAGCGGGTAGAAGGAGACGGGAGGCGGCGTGGAACCGGAACGGATTCGCAGACTGCTGGAGGACGTGGCATCGGGCGAGGTGTCGCCGGAGGCCGCGTACGAGAGCCTGTCGCGCCTCCCGTTCGGCGAGACCGCGGGCGGAGCGGCGCGCGTCGACCACCACCGCGAGCTGCGGACCGGCTTCCCCGAGGTCGTCTTCTGCGAGGGCAAGACGCCGCAGCAGGTCCGCTCGATAGCGCGCGAGCTCCTCGACCACGGCGACGTCGTGCTCGGGACGCGCGCGTCGGCCGCGCAGTTCCAGGTGGTCGCGCAGATCGCACTGGACGCGCGCTACTTCGAGGAGGCTCGCATCCTGCTGGTGGACCGGCGGAAGGAGAAGCCGGCCGAGGGGCACGTGATCGTGGCCTCCGGGGGCACCGCCGACCACTCCGTCGCGGAGGAAGCGGCCATCACGGCCGAGGTCATGGGGAATCGCGTGACCCGGCTCTACGACGTGGGCGTCGCGGGGATCCACCGAGTGCTCGCGAACGAGGAGCTGCTGAGGAGCGCGCGTGCCGTCGTTGCCGTCGCCGGGATGGAGGGTGCCCTTCCGGCCGTCATCGCGGGGATCGTGGCGTGCCCGGTGATCGCGGTGCCGACCTCCGTTGGCTACGGCGCCAGCTTCGGCGGCGTAGCGGCGCTGCTCACCATGCTCAACAGCTGCCCCGGAGGCATCGGGGTCGTCAACATAGACAACGGCTTCGGCGGTGCCGCGCTCGCCACCCGCATCAACCGGGGCGTGCCGCTGCCGCCCGTCGCCTGCTGAAGATGCTCGCCCACCTGGACTGCTCCACCGGCATCTCGGGCGACAAGTTCCTCGGCGCGCTGATCGACGCCGGGTACCCGCTCGAGCGCCTCACCGGCGCGCTCGCGCCGCTCGACCTGCCGCCTCACGAGATCGTGCTCGACTGGGTGACGCGAGCGGGGGTCTCCGCGGCGCACCTCCGCGTGGAGTCGGACCACGAGCAGCCCCGGCGCACGTGGCGCGACATCCGCGACCTGCTCTTGCGCTCGCCGTTGCCCGACGCCGTCCGCCGGCGCGCGCTGGCGGCCTTCGAGCTGCTCGCCGAGGCCGAGGCGGAGGTTCACGGCGTGGCGGTCGACGACGTGCACTTCCACGAGGTGGGCGCGCTGGATTCGATCGTCGACGTCATCGGCGTGGCCGACGGGCTCGACGCCCTCGAGGTCGACGAGCTCGTGGTGTCGCCGATCGCCACCGGCTTCGGCACGGTGGAGACCGAGCACGGCACGCTTCCGGTGCCCGCACCCGCGACGGCGCGGCTGCTCGCGGGCGTGCCGTCGTACGCCGGCGGGATCGAGGGCGAGCTGACGACGCCGACGGGCGCCGCGCTCGTGCGCGCGCTCGCTACCCGCTTCGGGCCGATGCCGGCGGCGGTCCCGAGATC